>NZ_JNJM01000007.1:158986-192159 GCF_000701645.1 Oribacterium sp. FC2011 | reverse complement strand
GATGTGGGTGTCAAAAGTATTCCCACAATGAACTTTGCTACGAATAAAACTATGTATATCAGTGGTTATGCTGTAAAATAGAAGCAAATAAATTTTATCTATTTGAGGTTATTCCTATGTCTTTTGTTAGAAATGATTGTCAGCAGTTATCACTTTTTGATTCCCTTGGATTTCTTTCTCAGCGCAAGCTGCAGATACTTAACAAGTCATGGGCTAAACCCTTTTCGGATTACATCTTCACAAAAATTGATGAGATGATTTTTGCACCGTTATACAGTCAGAACTCCAATTCCCGTCCAAATGCACCGATCAACGTAATAGTTGGATGCCTGATTCTGAAAGAACTTAATGGTCTTACAGATGACGAGATACTCGAAGAATGTGAGTGCGATTTCAGATATCAGTATGCACTCCATACAACAAGTTTTGAAAACCAGCCAATCAGTGATCGAAGCTTCAGCAGATTCCGTCAAAGAGTCTATGAGTACGAACTTGTAACCGGTGAAGATCTTATCCATACCTGCATAACTGACCTGGCTGAGCAGATCCGTAAGTTCATGGATATAAGTCCGATGATCAAACGCATGGACAGCATGATGATTGAATCCAACATCAAGCATATGAGCCGTTTGGAACTGATATATACCTGCGTTTCAAATCTCGTTTGCACTATCGACAGAGACGGTGCACATGATCTTGTGAAAGGTTTTGAAGAGTACCTCGACCCTAACAATCGTAATCAGGTTGTCTACTATAAACAGGATATACCACAAAGCGAAAGACTTCAAAAGGTTATCGATGATGCAGCAAAACTCCTTCCTCTTTGTGAGGAGGACTATGGAGAAACTACCGATTATCAGCTACTGGTTCGTGCTATTTCGGAACAGTGCAAAAAAGATGAAAATGGAAATACCATTCCTAAAAGCAAGGGCGATGGTATGGGATCTTCGGTTCTTCAGAACCCGTCAGATCCGGATGCAACATATCGCTCCAAAGCCGGCAAAGAGCATCGCGGATACGTAGCAAACATTGTTGAAACTGTAAATGCCAATGGCTCTGTTGTCACTGATTATGATTATGACGTAAACATTCACAGTGATCAGGATTTCATCAAGGAGCACCTTGAGAAACAACCTGTTACAAATGAACACGAAGCAATAATCGTTGACGGAGCATATAACAGTGAAGAGATCCGTACATTAGCTGAAACAAAGAACATATCAGTACTTTCAACAGGACTTATGGGTCAAAAACCGAAAAAGATTATTGGCAAGTTCGAAATGAGTGAGGATTATAAAACTGTCTTCACATGCCCGGAAGGACATGAAGTAAACAGCACTTATTATGAATCCCGGGATCAACTCAGGATTTCACTTCCAAGTTGTCATTGCAACGGATGTCCTCATCAGAAAGAGTGTAATCCAAGTCTCGGTAAAAGAGTTGCCAGTCTGCTTCTGCCCATGAAAACAATCAGAGCAGAAAAGCGTAACTCCGAACTTGATCCAGAAACTCGAAAAATGATAGGCCGGATAAGAAACGGAGTTGAAACAGTTCCATCGGTCATTCGAAATAAATATCTTGTGGATACAATGCCAGTACGTGGGAAGCTGAGAACAAAACTGTTCTTCGGCTTTAAAGTTGCGGCCTTAAACTTCCAAAAACTCAGAAGATTTATGGATGGCAAGGAATTATGCAGAGGATTTGCCCTGTGATAGGGGCTAATCTCTCTTACTCCTAAGCCCATAACTCGGATTTTCATAGTTTTATTCAGTTGACAAGGTTCAAATGTATATAACTGAGTGTCAATTGCTCACAAAAATGGACTTTTGACCCTCACATCATATAATCAAATATTACCATTGATAATAATTATACAGCCATCATACATTTTCTTCTAGAATCTGCTTGTAAGCCGCTTATTATATAATCAATAAAGGTATGCCATAAATAATATAAATTTGATAGGATATTAAAATATGCTATTCTATCCATATCTCTTTATGTAATTAATCGAGGTCAAAACATGAATAATGACAATGAATATAATCAAAGTATAAATAATCTTGTTCATCACCTAAATGTCATTGCACATAAAAAATTATTAAAACCACGAATTGAAGCTTCTTTCAAGTCACTAACGTCCAATATTCAAAATTCCACTTATGATGCATTTTCAAACGAAGATTGGGATGAATATATTCTTGATAATTTTGAACTAGAAAGAAAATTAGGCGGATATTGTATAAGTAAATATATTGGATTTGATGAAAACATTATTATACCTGCATATTTTGATGGAGAACCTATTATTTCAATAGGCCATAATGCATTCTACAAACTAAAAACAGCGAAAAAAGTAATTATTGGAAATGATATAATTGCCATTGATGATTCTGCTTTTCAAGGCTGTTCTTCGTTAAAAAATATAATACTTCCAAATTCGCTGATTTTTATAGGCAATAGCTCATTTTATGGTTGTTCATCATTAGAAAGAATAAATCTTCCTGATGGTATAAGATATATAGGTGAAGCATGTTTTAGTGATTGTGGAATAAAAGAATTGACATTGCCAAATTCTTTAAAATACATCGATAGTTATGCTTTTTCAAATACAAATATTGAAGAGCTATATTTGCCTTATGGTGTAGAGTTTTTAGGATATAAAGCATTCTATAACTGTAAGTATTTACGGAATGTTGAATTACCTTGTACATTACAAATTATATCCGAGGCCGCTTTTCTTGATTGTGCAAATATTAGTGAAATTGATATTCCCTCTTCTGTAAGTGAAATAGGAGATGATAATTTTAAATATTCTTATATTGTTCAACCAGACAAAAGATATAACCCTCGAATTTTTACAGCATCAAGTAACACCGTCATTTCATGTTCACCTGGGTCGTGTGCGCAAGAATATGCAAGAAAAAATGACTTATCATTATATAAATCGAAAAAACAATATATCCATAAAGACACAACCCAATACACACCAATGTATTTATTCTCGAGGACCACATGTTTTTTAGATACAGCATATCATATTCATATACCCACCTTACTTTCAGATTACTGTATTAACATTATTTATTATGATGATAATGAAGACACATTCATTTTAAATATAAAAAAAGATATTTACGCAAAGTATGGTAGAACAAACTTATATTCATCTGATATTGCTAATCTTAAACACGTACTTTAATCAAATCGCTAACAAGTATTCTGAATAATTCACATAAAGCTAAAGTTGAGTATACCTAGAGTATGTGAATTATTCAGTCTTTCTTTTCATTGTCAATGTTATTTTAAATCTTAAATGGATTAACGCTAATGATTTTCACGCATCTCATAGGCAAATAATGGTTCTTACTCAACCCCTAGCGCCTTAAATACCGCATCCTCGGCGCTCTGATAGAAAATCAAATTAAAACTGCTCATAAGCTCGGGTGGCACAGTGCCAAAATCTGAGGAAGTAATACTTTCTTTGCACCACTATCAAGGCAAACCTGAAGCGTATCTGCCAAATTTTCTACCTTTATCATTGTTCCACTGATGCTTATCTCACCAAGAACCGCAAGAGAACTTTGTACCGGTCTTCCTAAGGCGATGGAGCAAAGTGCGATCAATGTAGGAAGGGCCAGCTTATTTGACATACCTATGCCCTGTAAATCCTGGAAGTTTATGACAAAGTCTTTCGTTCCAACACCGATTGAACCACTGATCCGTCCTGCATTAGCCTTAAGGAAACTGTACGCTGTATTTGTGGCTTCTTTGCATTCTCTATCAGTTCCAAGGCCTGTCCTATCAAACTTGCCATTTCCGGGAAGCATCTGGGATTCCAGCCTGAATACACCTATCATGCCGGACTTGCCCTGAGATACTGTATATACCTGCCCCGGATTACACATTCCTTCAGGAATCAGCTTTCCTCCACCCTGCTCAGGAACGGAAACATAATGTTCTTCAAAAGTCTCGTTATCTATGTAAGAGAAATTAACTTCATAGAACTCCATACCACCGAGTTTCTTGAGCTGTTCCTTAACTCTCCTACGCATTTCAAGAGAAATCTTTAAAACCTCTTCAAGTTCTTCTTTAGTGAACTCGCCGTTCGGATAAATGATCTTAATAAAACCGTCCACCATTTTTCTTACAGCTATGGTGTCGCGCTGGTTAAGGTTCTTTCCAAGGCGGAAATACTTCTCTATGGAGTCACCATATGATTCTTTACGTAGTTCCCTTATAAACTCAGCAAGATAATCCGTGATAAATCCATAATCATTTGTGAAGTGTTCAGGTCTGAATTTAGGGATTCAGCAAATACTTACCTTTTCCCTTACCCTTTATCGGAATTATGATATCATTCGTTTCCATCAGTTTTAAAATATACCGTGCTTTTGTTGTCTTACAGGAAAGAATTTGCATTATTTCCTTAGAAGTAATGACCTGCATTATTTCTATATTGTTAATTGCCGTTTCGATATCCACTACTTCCTTTTGGGATAGTTCTTCAGCTACTTCTTTCTCATGTAACTTTTCTAGTAATACATCTTTCCATGGAATCGACGCGTCGTTTGGCTGAATACCCACGTTTTGTTCCTCAATCGACGCGTTTTGCCCTTCAATCGGCGCGTCGTTTGGCTGAATCGACGCGTTTTGCCCTTCAATCGACGCGCCATTTGGCTGAATCGACGCAAAAGTTGCCGATTGAGCCTTATATGACGCACTATTCACCGTCGTTTTAAGAATAAATGTGTTGTTATCGTATACAGGATCAGGCAGTCCGACAGCTTCCAGTTCCTTACACATACGATCCACACCTTCGCCATACTCCTTAACATAACCGTAATCCTTAAGGAAAGCTGCAATCTTAGGATTTCTGGAAAAATGAGTATATCGAATATTCTCCTTCTTTACCATTCCTGCAAAGTTCCCCGGGCTGTCCACTTCCAGACGGTCATCAAACATTTTGATCTGGATGTCTGTACCTTTTATTCCATAATCTCGGTGGGTAGCTGCATTGACCACAATCTCTGTTCGGACGAACTCGCTGTACTCTTCTTCGGTCACGAAGATACCATTTGAACCAAGATAGGTCTTCTCCTTCATCTGGATTTTTATGAAGTCAACCGCTTTTTCGACCTGCTCCAGGATGCGGCCTTCAAAGATGACATCCTTAACTACGTTCATGTCCCTGCCAACCTTAGCCTCAACGCCGTCATAGCGGATAAAGCGTATAAAGGCCCGTGGGAAATAGAGCTGCGGATTTTTTCCAAACAGCAGGATTGCAGCCACAGATATTTGGTCTTTACCATCCTTCACCGTAACAAACTTCTTATTTTCTCTGACATATTCCTCAGGAGACTTGCTGTATCCGATCCTATTGCAGTAACTCCGCACAAAATCCACGTCAAGGTCTTGAATCGTTGCATCAGCCACAGGCTCATCTTCATAGTAACGGACACCTTTGGCATACATCAGTGTCATACGATCATTAAAATCCAGTTTTTTACTTTTATCTCCGACCCGTATAAATGCTTCATCCGCCTGATTTGAGTGGAGAAGAGGACTGGCTTCAATATGCATCAGTAAAACATGATCCTGTTTACCTTCATAGTTGGTACATTCAATCATCTCTGTAGTGACCGATACTGTCGGATTGCAAAAGTCTATAGGTGTCCTGAGAATCTCATTTAACTGTTCGGTATGATAATCAACACCTTCAATTCTGCGTGTTTTATCAGATATGCCTATAGCCACAGTTCCGCCATCTGCATTAGCAAAAGCACAAATGGTATCAGACAGATCAGCCGGCTTTATGTTTATACTCTTTCGGTCAAAAATCTGTTTTTCATCTTTAGCCATTACTTCTTCTATCGTCATTGTCTGATACCTGCTTTCTTACTTCTTAAAATTTCTAAACTTCTCTGCATCCATCATGATTGCCTTAGTGCCCATATTCTTACCCCCTGAAATCACGGTAATATATATACTTCAAGAACACTTTATAAAAATAATACTCTAACAACATTTACTTCATGATTAATTATGTGATTTGATACGAAACCCAGGCAAAAGGTTTAAATTATCAATCATTATTAGAATTGTACGATATCCAGTTTTCTCCATGATATTCATTTATTTTCTGCACAAGTTGCCTTAAATATTCCTCAAGCCTAATCCACAGGACATCTGATGAGAATTGACAAATCTGCATTTAATGTTATAATGCAGATAGTCAACTTGTGACGGATTAAAGCTGGGTTCCCGAATGGGAGTAGGCATCTAGGTGCTTAGAATTCCTTTGCTCCTGGGGTTGACTATTTTTTTGCACATTTTTTCTTCAAGTCATCAAGTAGAGTCCTAGGAGATTTCTTTATTTCATCGTAAATAAAATCTATTGCTTGTTGCGAATAACTATATTGTGGTTGCTTAGATAGAGTAATGAAATTTTCCGGAATTACTTGTGTCATGTCTACATTATGAAATTCCATCATTTTATCCACAAAATTAAAGACACACGCCTGTAGTAAAGGAACATATACTGCTTCATATTCCTCTGTTATAAAATGAGTGCTTGTATTTCTTAATTCTATTACCTTTTCAAGATTCTTTCTGAGTGGAGCTTTCTCATTTGTAAATATTTTCTGGACACAATTTTTAAGAGTGATTGTTCTATTGGTTTTATCAGAATAATATATTGAATTTTCGCCAAACTTATTAATCATAAGTGCCTTAAGCATAAGCTCCCAGGCATTGCAAATAAAGAAACTAAATCCTTCCAGACGATATCGAATAGATGGCTTATTATATATCTCTATTGCCATAACAAATGCTTCCTTTGATTTATCTATCAGTTGTTCTTGTGTTGTCATTTACCCTACATCCTTTTTTCGTCACTAATTATCTTAATTATCCCATAATCTCTCCCACAACATCCAAGATTATTAGTTGTGGAAGAGATTTAGCATAATTCATTTAAAACTCAACATTAACGATGTCGTTATTATCAAGTTCTGAAAGGAGTGTTTTCTTTAGCTGTTCTATATACTTATCAACATCCTCAGCCTTTTCGATTCTCCATGATGAGGTATGAGCTACATTCTTTATGGTCACATTCTTAGTCTTCTTTACCGGTACATTGATAACAACATCCACAACAGGAGCGCCCTTAGATTCAGTTGCAGCCTTTGCCTCTTCAGCTTTATTAGCCAAAAGCTTCGCATCAAGATCATTCATCTCATTAAGGAGTCTTATCTTAAGAGTGCTGGTAATTTACTGCAAGTGTATTCATTTCTCCGATTCTGTTCTGGACATACTTCTGGAAAGTTCTCATTCCATTATCTTCATCATCTGTCATGAGTGAGGAACCGAACATCTCCTTTATAACAGTCCGAACAGCCTTCTTGTCCTTTTCAGGCACACGTACTCTGACTTCTGTGAGAAGCTTATCTACGTACTGTTTATTCTTGCTGTAACCGTTGAGTAAATCATTTTTGCTCTGGCAGGTGTACTTGCACCAAAAACATTCTCATACTCACTAAGTTTTTTTATATCGTCAAAGGTCTTTCCTGATGAAAGCAGTTGAACTTCCTTTCTGAACTCCATGAACCAGAAGGAAAACTTAACAGCCCCGGCGCTATACTTATTTCTTTTCACGTGTGTCTCCTTCATCATCCGGGATCATTTCCATAATGTCACCAACATCACAACTAAGGCAGTCGCATATCCTCATGATGACATCCATGGAAATATTTTCATTCTTTCCCATCTTTGCAATGGTATTTGGACTGGTCCTTACGGCTTCCATGAGTTCAGTCTTATTCATGCCCTTATCTATTAGTAATTTCCATAATTTGTTGTAGCTAACTTTCATTTCTGTTATCCTCTTCAGGCTTATCCATTGTTACGCCAACATATAAATTTTAGCATATATGAAAGGATACAGAAATAAAGAATCTATAAATACCTATATATTTTCTATTTTATAGTGACTCAAAGAAATATTAAATCAAATGCATCCGCCATTGTATTGGTCACGGATGCATTCGTTTACAAATTTATTTTTAGGAACTAATATCCCTCGAATCCGAAGAGCTTACTACTTCCCCGGAATCTGCATTCACAAAATCCACATGGACATTATCTGGTGCATTCCCCGAGAAAACTCCGTACATACCGCCATACATATAGAGCGCTAATATTCCAAATGACTCTGAAAAATCCGGTTCCTGATTCTTTGTAGTAACGGTGAAGCTTGTAAAATCGTCATTAGCTTCGATCTTTGTGATATTCGGATACTCCTCTGAACCTACCATTTCTTGGAGCGAAGAATTAATGGAATCCCTGATCCCTGAAAGAAGCTCCTCATGCTGTGCCTTATTCATCACATAGGTAGCACTTCCGTCACTGTTCAATGTTATGGATTTATACCCTTTTTCCTTTGCTAACTCATCAAGCTCTTTCTGGGTAGCCTCTCCAACAAAGTCCTTCGGAATATTAAGGGTCACATTGAATAGCCCCTTGTCTACATTCACTTCGCCAAGCACTTCAAGCTCTTTCATTCCATCATCTGAAGCCACTGTAGTTTCTTCTGTCTCTGATTCCGAACTTTTTTCGGTCTCTGCAGTTGTACTCTTTAAAGCCTCTGACTTTGCTTCCTCCACCTGGCTGCCGCAGGCTGAAAGTGCCGATAAACAAATTGCAAATGTAAGGATTATGGCTAATGCTCTCTTCTTCATGACTTAGAACCCTCCCTTTCGCCCGGTGAAATAGACTTCAACCGTATCAAATGGCTCATAAACTGTGATCTGCTTTGAAAGGGTAGTTCCCGGCTTTATCTCACTGTCTCCGTCTGTTATGTATGTTGATCCATATTCAACTACGTTTCCGGATGAATCCAGAAATAAAGCGTAGGCTTCAACAAACTTTGCGGCTTCAGTTCCCTTGTTTGTTGCAGTAACGACTACGTTCTTATCATTTATGTTCTGAACCACTTCAAGATCACTAAGTACCGAACCATAATATGGATCCGTATCATAGCTCATGGCGTATTCAACATGATCAATGTCCTTTACAGAGTCAAAGTAGAAGGTTGCTATTGATTCTTCTCCCGGCCCTATCACATCTATGGAACCGTCATCAGCACCGATAACATTTCCTGATGCATCATAAGCTGTCATATTGACATCGATACCAACAGTTTTTTCACTGTTGTTCTTGATAATAAGGAACCGCATACTATCACCTATACTGTTTTCGTGGCTGTATTCCTTTACTGAAAAATCACTGTCTGATACATCACTTGTTGCAACAGAAGCTTCTCCGTTGGATCTTCCAGTGAGATAACACTCAACATGATCAAAGCCTTTATAGGTGGTGAGCTGTGCTGACAATGTTGCTCCCGGCTTTATTTCGCTGTCATTGTCTGTAACGTATTTGGAGCTATATTCTACAACATTGTTGTCTGCATCAAAGAAAAGAGCGTAGGCTTCTACAAACTGGGCATTGATATCACCATCGTTCGTTGCCATGATGGTCAAGTTCTTATCATTGATAGTCCGCTCCATACGAATATTGTTGATGACCGGCTTATAATATGGACTTGTGCCATATGAAAGAGCACAGTCTACCTTGTCTATTCCGGATACACTGTCAAAATAGAAAACCATAAGGCTCGTCTCTCCGGGACCAAGTACATCTATATCCCGCTGACTTGCCCCTATCACACTACCTGCCGAGTCATAAGCTGTTGCATTTCCGTTGATCTCTACTGTGGCAGCGGAATTATTCTTTACTATATAGAAGTAAAGTGAATCTCCTATCGAGTTTTCATAGATATAGCCGGTCTTTTCAAAATCATCATCGCTTACTGATTTTGAAGTCACCGAAGACGCTGTTTCCTTCTTCTGCCTGTTATCGACTACTGTAGAACCGGAACCGCCGCTCTTCTCGGTTTCTGTACGATTGTCCATCACTTCAACATTTGATTCAGTAGTCTGAGCAGAACTTTGGTTTGACCCACAGCCTGCCAAAATTGCCATTGATAAAATAAGTGCCAAAGACCATTTCTTCATGATTCAGCTCCTCCTATACCTTTCTGGAGTAATCGTGGTCCGATTCCTGAAAGTAACGCCGCAAGCGCTCCTACGATACAGGCAAGGCCAATGTCCCCAAACATCATGGAACCAAGAAATATCCCCGCCACTCCCACAAGAATAAGTAAAATAGCTATAACTTTCATTTCCAACCTCCGTGTTAGATATATATGAAGTTTCTCTGTGCCTCCCTACACAGGTTTTACCGGTATTTTGTTAAACAGATTTTTTGAACCTGA
Source organism: Oribacterium sp. FC2011 (assembly GCF_000701645.1). Lineage (NCBI taxonomy): Bacteria > Bacillati > Bacillota > Clostridia > Lachnospirales > Lachnospiraceae > Oribacterium > Oribacterium sp. FC2011. Next base: position 181,826 of record NZ_JNJM01000007.1, on the reverse strand, counting down.
TTTATGAATTTATTTGTTTTCAGAAGAAAATATGAAGTAGAACCAGTGCTATGAAAATGGCAAATACTACTACTGTCACGAATTCCCAAAGACTGTCCCCTGATCTTTCACCGTGATGGTAAAACTCATAGTCCAGATAATCATCTTCAAATTCTACGTCATATCTCTTATCACTCATGCTATCTTTGCCACCTCCTTAAAGCCTTTTATGCAGAAAATGCCATCATTCATAAAGGCCCTTACATCATCTTCAAACCCTTGTCTTGAAAGGTAATCTACCCGCTCTAAAACATCATTCCATTTCTTTCGAAACACTTCGAGATCCATGCCACACATCTCAGAGACTTCCTTTTCACTGTAACCTGCAGCATACCTTATGCGGATATCAATGTTCCTTAGCATCAGTGTCTTTTTACTTGGCATCCTAACCATACAGTCCTCCTGATTCTTTACCAGTCACGCTCTTCGTGACCACAACTCTATACTTTTATATATGCATCCGCCATTGTATTGGTCACGGATGCTTTAAGATGTAAGAAGAATCAAATCCTTTCCAATGAGGCTTCTTTGTTCTTCTTATCCTATAAATATCGTAGCAAATAAGGTGAGAAAAAAATGTACACAAAAGGAGAACATATATTTGCATATAAAAACACCCATATTGGCAAAATTTCAAAGTTTTGCCAATATGGGTATCGTATGTTCATAATTAATATATGCTGTTATTTGCTATCACTAAAAGCTTTTAATTGCTCCATCGCCTCAACCGCGTAAGCATAGCCTTCTGGAGCTAATCTCTTTATCTTTGAAAGCTTACTGTATTTTTCCATAGGAATAACTTTTTTAAGGAATACTTCAGGATGATCTATCCTTTGTATCTCAGAGTCAGTTAATATACAAGCTGCCGCATACATTACCTTACATGCTCTGACTACTGCCATTTCAGCCGTAAACTTCCCATCAAAAATATGATTATCTATCGCTCTAATACCCGATAGGTAAAGCTCATAATCATTGCCTATCTGACCCCTTCCCGCTATGCAGGCAGCTGCATCTATGGTATCTAACAACACATCAATGTATGTTATCTCTTTTTCCCTGTACGCTATTTCTGACTGAACTGTAGCCATATAGGAATCACGCACATCCTTAAAATTGTCAACCATCTCAAACAGACACGAAACATCGTACATCTGCTTTATGATCTCAAGTTCTTTATCAATTCCAAACGGAATGCCTGTTGTATGTGGTGCAAATGCCGTAAGCTTATCACCCATTATGCAATTTACTGTTGGCATTGTCACGTTGATGTAGGGTTCTTCAGTTATTAACAGAGGACTCTTTATTTGCCTCTGAGTAGTCCTTCCTCAATATGTTCAATCGAAAAGTTCTGTTCTAATATCATCAGTCTTCTCCCAACAATTTAATATTTGTATATTCTTTAATATAATTAACGAGCTGGTCCTTTCTGTTCCTGCGTCTTGCGTACCTGAGCATCTTTGTCTGATCTATATTATACTTATCAAATATTGATTCGAGCATTTCAGGATAATCTCCTTTAGAAATCATGCTCATAAGAGTTTTATTTGAAAACAACTCAACAATAATTTTCTCCATAGGAACCTCATGGGCATTATTCTTACCCTTTGGACTTTCACTAATCAAACGCTCTATGATAATGCTGTCAGTCTGCAGATAATACTGTAACTCTTTTACTGAAGGTCTTAATAGCATCTTTCCATTATAATTGTCAGCAATAGATGTATATACAAATTCGCACCCGTCATTTTCCACATCAAGAAATATCCTGTTATGCGCAACCAGGTGATTTAAGAACTCGTTGAGCCAGGTTATTTCCCACACTTGAAAGTTTAAATATGGGTACTTTTCCTTCACATCTTCAATTAGCTTCTTGGCTTCATTTGAATAAACAGGATTATATTCCTGTTTGCTGCTCTTCTTACGGACATAGTGATTATGTGCGATCCTAACAATATTTCCACGAACAAGCAAACCCTCCATTAGATTACGCATATCCGTATCTTTGAAACCTTCTTGTGCAATGGAGGCAGCGTCAAACACATCACGTCTTGTAAAGATGTCTTTGTCTATTAAATTCAAAACAGTGCTGGTATCCACTAAAATCACCTCTTTCTATAGATAGAATCACATATACCCGTATTGGCAATATTTTGATTTTTTGCCAATATGGGTATATTTACTTACCATCATTTAAAGCCTCAAGCTGCCTTATCCCCTCTTTACTGAGATATGGCTTAAATAATCTTAGACTTAAGGAAATGAACGAATCTTCATTCATGGTAGTATATGTATTTTTACGCCCTGAGTTAACCGCCCATGTTACATGAGAAAGCATCTCCATCTCGATGATATCCCTAAGATCCTCATCCCCTACGGACTTTTTTATAACGCCGCATTCTCTCAGGTCCATAACCTTTTTCAGCAATATTTCCTTTTGCTTTTTTACATTATTTCTGTTGTATTCATACAGATCATCATCCATGGTCTGAAGACTCATATCCGAAAAGAAGAATGAATTTGCCTGAATCCCCTTAGTCATCTGTAAAAGATGTAACCTCAGGTCATCAAGAGACTTTGCTTTATCCGTATTAAGCTCCACAAGATTATTCTCTAAAAGAGCCTTTAATATATCATCCCTTTTCTTGAAATGATATGTGAGGTTTCCAATGCTTATTCCCATAGCATCGGATATCTTTCTTAAGGATACTTTCCTGTATCCGTTCTCATTAAACAATCTCTGGGCTGTAGAGAGGATCTTACTCCTTGTATCGTTAATCATAGCATTTCCCTTTCATTCTAGAGATAATTATAGGACATTTGTACTAATTTTGCACGTAAAAATATTGACAAGCCGAGGAAGTTATTTATAATCAATTAGTACAAACGTACTAATTGAAAGGATTTATATATTATGAAGAAAACTATTATTACTACTGCACTTATTTCTGCAATTGTTATGGCAGGCTGCACATCTAATGTACCTGTTGCAAACCCTACTACCGAGCCTGAAACCACTTCTGCTCCTGAAGTAACTGAAACAACAGCGACCTCTGGTCCTGTAGAAAAAGTCGCATACGGCACATACTCGAATGATGGTGAAGCATCAGACAATCTTATACGTGTTACTCTTACTATTGAAGACGGCAAAGTAACCTCTGCAGTATTTGATGACATGCTTATCCCTGTTGCTAATGGCGGAGCTGCCGGAATCGCTGAACTTGATGATGAAACAAAGACAGCCCTTGGTGACATGGTGATAGAAGCTAATGATAAGGCATATCCTACTTCCATGAAGATTGGTGACTATATCTTTACTGCAAAGGAAGATGATAAAACCGGAGTAGCATATGCAGCTGAGATTGACGGGAAAGAAACTGAACTCATGACTTATATTGTCACAAAGGAAGGCGGTGACTGGTACTGTTCTCAGGATAAGGCAGAATTTCTTGATAAGGATGGAAATGTTGTAGGAGAAGCTAAGATTCAGACAAAGAAGGACATTAACCACGGTGAAGACTTCTGGCCAAGTGATTTACACTTCAACGGTAACATTGGAGCTTTAGAGAAGTTTGTTGTTGAGAACGGCCTTGACTATGACCTCTCACAGATGGTTCAGAACGATGATCATGTTTGGGTAGTTGCTGATGCCGTAACTGGTGCAACCCTTGCCGGTGCTCCTAATTATCTCCGTATCGCTCAGGAAGCAGCAAAATAATGTGAATAATAAAGCAAAGGAAGGGTTCTCTGGCCCTTCCTTTTTAAGTTCATTGTTTTTGAACATACTCAGTATAAACCTGGTCCACCGCTTCGTAATCCCTAAGATCATCCTGCTTTACATAGATTTCATATGCGATCTCTTTAAGTTTGTTTGCCTCTTCCACTGACACATTATGCTTTTCCATAAACCGTTCCATCATGTATCCTTTCAGAAACCGCTTATGTCCCTCGTAGTCCTCATCAGACCTGATTTTCTTCCACTCTTCTTCAGTTACCGCCTGAAATAATCCGTCAACCTCCGTATTTTTCAGCAATAAGTATTTCTCCATGGCTTCTTCCTTGGTTTCTGCGTTGATAATCACTTCCTGTTTGGGAATTATTCTATATACCATAATTTCCTCTTTCTACAGCACGCAGCTGCTAAATACTGCATCATCCAAAAATACGTATGCTCCACGAGCTTTTCTATAATGAACCATATCTCCGGATGACTTGTTTATGTTACAGGATAATTATGGAAAGGAAAATCCAGTATAAGAAAAAGGTGTTATACAAAGCTAGGTACTCGCACAGTCAATTATTTACGGATATAAGTATATATTTATATATATTCGTTATTCGCATACGGCTTTAATTAATTTAATGCGGTCACCAATGTCTCCTGCCCTCCAATCTAAGGACATCGTATCAATTTCTGGTCTGGCTTTATTTCCATGTTTTTCTATTAAATTGTACTGAATCTGCCGATAAACCCAGTAGGAAGTATTTAGTTTGCTGAACATGATTTCAGGAGGTTTGTCATGCCAAAACTAACGATAAATGATGCCCTCACTACCTATGGGAAACAGATCAGACAATATACGATGAGGATGAGCGAGGTTCGTTACGAAAAAGAATCATTGGCAAAAATAATGGAAGAAGAGCCGGAAAAAGCTGACATATTAAAGGAAGATTATGACCGACTTGAACTCAGTTACCAGGCGCTCTCTAAAAAACATAAGGAATACTGTGATTATACGGCCATGGTCACAGAATTACAGGCATCCCTACAGAATATACAGGCTGCCAAAAATGAAGCTGACGCTTACGCCAAGGAGAGCGAAGAAATGAGCAAATGTATGCAGGTAGCCATTCGTTACGGAAAAGGTGACCGCGTTCCTGCAAAAGATCTAAAGAAACTGATGGAAAAGTTCCCGGAACTTTACACCATGGCAGAGCAAATGAGGATGATGGCTAAAAAATCCAATAAGAAACATAAGTCTCTTTGGGAAGACGAAGAGGAAAAACCGGAAGATCAGCAGGATATTGGCGAAACCGAAGCTCCTGAAGGCGCTCCGGAAATAGTAGAAGCTGATGCTGTAGCTTCGGATGCCGGAGGACCTAACGCAGAATAGAACAAAGAAAGACCTGTGAAGATACTGCTAATACTTCACAGGCCTTATACTCTCTCAATTGGATTTCTTATAATTCCATCCCCATCAGAATCACTTCATTTTCTTTCTTAAATCCATACCTTTCGTAGAATTCGGGTAGAACGCCTTCCCCGGCAGTAATGAGGTGCACACCTACCATCCCTTGATTTTTTATATCAGCAAGACACTTTTCCATGAGAAGTTTTGCTATACCGCGTCTCTGATATGCCGGATCTACTGCCAGGTCATTAATCTCAAAAGTCCTGCCATAATGGAACAGCATTGATGTACCAAGGATAAATCCAACAACCTTGCCATCCTCGATGCATTCCAAACCATACGACTGTTTTGATTCTAGAAGTTCTCTTACATGGATAATAGCATCCTCTACATTCCATGGATCATTCCAGGGCTCACCGCTAAAAGCTGCCGCATATATCTCGCCGTATCTTTCTAGATTTTCAATATTTATAGACTGAATTAAATATCCCATAGGTCTTCATTACACCTTAATAATTATCCTGTTAACTATACATTATAATTTCTATTACCGAATATTGCGGTACCGACTCTCACCATTGTGGCTCCCTCTTCTACCGCTACTTCATAATCTCCGGTCATGCCCATAGAAAGAACTGGGAGTTTGAAGTCATTGTCCTGATCGGCTATGAGTTTATCCTCATAAAGCTCATGTGCCAAAGTGTTAAGGTCTCTAAAGAACATTCTGTTGGTCTCCGGATTCTCTGTATAAGGTGCTGAAGTCATGAGACCGAGAACCTTCACATGAGGGAAAGCCAATATCTCTCTTGCTGCATCCTTCACGGTCTCTGTATTAAATCCCCATTTACTCGCCTCTTCTGCCACGTTAACTTCAAGAAGAATGCGCATCACCACATCCTTCTTTGCTGCTTCTTTCTCAATCTGTTCAGCAAGGGCTATGGAATCAACGGAATGGATAAGAGCTGTATTCCCGATAAGGTACTTAACCTTATTCTTCTGAAGGTGTCCTATCATATGCCATCTTACGTTAGACATATCAGTTATATTCTCAGCATCTTCTATCTTATCCATCATCTCCTGGACATAGTTCTCACCAAACTCTTTAGCACCGGCATTCCTTGCTTCAAGGATATCTGAGAAAGGCTTTGTCTTACTTACTGCAACAAGGGTCACTTCCGAAGGATTACGTCCTGCTCTCCCACATGCAGCCTTTATCTTTTCCTCTACACTCTTTAGGTTTGACTCAATAGAAATCTCATCACACATTACTAACATCTCCTTCCGAATCACTTGTGAGTCAGTGTATCGCTTATCTGATCATTATAAAATAGTCAAATTTGAAATAAATCATATGATCAGATTGATTGAATTAACATTGGTTTCTGATTCTGGAAATACCAAAGAAAAGTCTTTTAATTCGCTGTTTCTGTAAATTCCTCTTTGGTATAATTATCTAAAATACGATAAGGGAGAAGTAGAGCATGAACTTAAACCACATCCATCATATAGCCGTGATTTGTTCCGACAAAGATATCGCATTGGATTTTTATCACAATAAGCTTGGTTTTAAGATTATCAGGGAAAACTATAGACCGGAACGTGATGATTGGAAGATTGATCTTGAACTCGGAGACTGCGAGCTTGAGCTATTTATAATGAAGGATCATCCGCTCCGTTCTTCACCGGAATCTTACGGATTAAGGCATCTTGCTTTCCGTGTAGATTGCGTGGATGATACAGTTGCAGAATTGGAAGCTATGGGGATCACTTGCGAACCTATACGACTGGATTCTTTCACAGGAAAGAAAATGACTTTTTTCCACGATCCAGACGGACTTCCTTTAGAAATACATGAGTAACTGTCAGACTGAAAATATGTGGAGGTGAAATTTTGCAAGAATTAGTATTACACAGAGTATACAAGCACTTTAAAGGCGATTATTATCTCTGAGTGTCTGTTTCTCTGTGTTAATATTACAAGGTTCATTAAACATAAAATGAAAGATAAAAAGCTTATTTTTTCCTACATATTACTAATACTTGGACTACTTCCATTCTTATTTATACTGGTATGCTGTATAAGGGACGCTTTCGTTGGCGTCCCTGAACTAAGCATCTTCATCCCACCCGCCAAATGGTACTACGGATTCGATGCGCTCCGATACGACATGATGTGGGTGTGGATAATACTTGTTGCATACTGGTATATTACGGTTCCATGGATCATCCTTTTAATTGTAGGACCAATAGTCTTTCTTATCTGGCATCATCGCTCAATGAGAAAAGAGCGAAATAGAGATAATCGTGGAGGTTTAAAATGCCCAAAGTAAGTATAATCATCCCTGTATATAACGCTGAAAAAGCTCTCAGAAAATGTATAGACAGTATTCTCAACCAGGAATATAAAGATTTCGAACTGCTCCTCATGGATGACGGAAGTAAAGACTCCTCTCCTTCCATCATAGATGAGTATGCAGAAAAGGACGCCAGAGTTAGAGCCGTACATAAAAAAAACTCCGGAGTTTCCGATACAAGAAATATGGCCATAGATATGGCAACCGGAGCATACCTACAGTTTCTGGATGCAGATGATTGGATCACTCCTGATGCCACAAAGCTTTTCGTCCGGGCTATAGAAGCAGCGGATGCAGACATGGTTATCGCGGATTTTTACCGCGTTGTGGGGGAACACCTGTCGCAAAAAGGAGACATTGACACTGATCGTATCCTATCAAGGAAAGACTATGCGGATTACATGCTATCGAACCCCGCAGACTACTACTATGGTGTCATCTGGAATAAGTTCTACAAAAAGGAACTGCTTGACCGCTATAAACTCAGAATGGATGCGGAGCTCAGTTATTGCGAGGATTTCATTTTCAATATGGAGTATCTGCTTCATGCCGAGCGCATCGCAGTGGTCAAGTCTCCCATATACTATTATGTAAAGACTGAGGGATCTTTAGTTTCGCAAAACATGAATCTGACGAAGATAGTCAACATGAAGACCAATGTAATGCAGTACTATGACAGATTCTACAGAAATGTTTTCGATGAGGAGGAATATGATCTCAGAAGGGCTCAAATTGCGGGATTCCTGATTGATTTTGCAAAGGATGACTTTGTCATCCCCGGTACTCCCATTTCTAAAAAGCTTGGAACAGAGACAGTATCAGTGCAGTATCATCCGGATGAATGCGACACTGTTTTTTCCGACAATTACTACAGGGATAAGCTTCTTGAGTACTATCTTAAGCCCATATCTATACAGAATGATCTGAAGACTGAGGATCTCAGGATACTTCTATACATGCATCAGGCTGCTAATCCTGTAACTGAAATGATGGTCGTCGATTATACAAAGCTTCCGCTCATTACGGTTGTCACTTCTCTTCAGAAATTGAAATCAAGGTATTTTATAAAAAGTATCCGTCCTGCCCAGGATGAAGCTAATGCCTCTTTCTCAGAGAGATACCGTGCCTATTATGTTTTGGATGATGCAAAACGTATAGAGGAGCAGCTTGATGAGGCCTTAAAAGACTTTGACAACCTTAGATATCATGGGCTATCCGAAGATGAAAAAGCTGTTTTCAAGGATCTGGAAAAGAGGTCAATGGATAATATAAAAAGCTTTCTGAAATCGAATGGATAAAAGTATCACTTGCCGGCAGTCCTGATTATCTTCGTATCACTCAAGGCGGCAGATTAAAATATTATCAAAAAAAGGAAGAGGCTCGGTGTACCCTTCCTTTTTAGTCCATTGCTGTTTTTTAAGTTTGCTTCAGCTCTTTGCATCATAAGATTTTTAGTGTTGAGTTAATTAGAATGATAGTTCAACAAATGATATAAGATTTAACCTATTACCAGATTATTATAGGCAGCTGTTTCTCAAAACCCAGATAAAATACCTGAAGCAGGGTTGTATTAAACAGACAATAGCTTTATCATTTAAAATAAGTGTTATCCCAAAAACGTTTTAATTAAAAGATTGATACAGCATGGATGAATTACGAACAAAATAGGTTGATAAACGCTTTTCATCACTATTTGTGCTGCTGCCAAAAGGCGGCAGAATGGAGTTTTTATGAAATATAAAATGATAGCTCTGGACCTGGACGGAACACTTACCAATTCCCAAAAGGAAGTTTCAGAACGAAATAAGGAAGCATTGAAAAAGGCTGCGGATAAAGGAGTGCATATAGTGCTGGCTTCCGGCCGACCATTGGTCGGGATCCTGCCGGTGGCCGAGATGGTGAACCTGAAAGAGACAGGCGGATATATGCTGGCCTTCAACGGTGCCCATATCGTGGACGGACGCACCGGTGAAACCTTCATGCAGACAACATTACCGGAAGAATTTTATCCGGACATCATAGACTATGGGAAGTTGTTTTATGATGTGACGATCCTGACATACACCAAAAATGGCATAGTCACTCTTGATGACCAAAACCCCTACGCTCAGCTTGAGGCAAAGATAAACCGTGTGCCCCTCATGCAGGTTCCGGATCTTTGCGCTGCCCTTGACGGTCCGGTATGCAAATTCCTTTGCGTAGGTAACTATTCACATCTCAGGGAAATTCAGTTAATGATAAAGGAGGAGTACGGAGATAAGATCAATGTCTTCTTCTCGGAAACCTATTTCCTCGAGATAGTTCCCAACGGCATAGAAAAAGCTGCCTCCCTTAAGAAGCTGCTTGATAAGCTTGGCCTTCAACGCGAGGAGCTCATCGCCTGCGGTGACGGCTTAAATGATATCACCATGATAGATTTCGCCGGACTAGGTGTCGCCATGGAAAATGCCCAGGACGCTCTGAGGTACCGCGCCGACTACATTACCGACACCAATGATGATGACGGTGTTGCCGAAGTCATCGAAAAATTTATTTTAGAAGAGTGAACTTAGAAGCTACGGGATTGTTCTCAATCGCAAGCCATCGGGGGACGATTCCAGCCGAAGATGAACTATCTCCGATGGATTTAAAATCAGCAGGGAACGGCTTTTATCCATGAAAGCCGTTCCCTGCTCAACTATGGACTCCCCTGTTTATCATTCACTTTCCTTCAGGTATTTCTTGTTTTCATACATGAGGTCATCTGCTTTTTTGAATACTTCGGACACTTTGTTTTCGCCATTATATCTTGCAGCTCCCATGGCGATCACAACTCCTCCGTATTCCATATTTTTTTCATTCAATGCAGAAAAATTAGCACTAAGTGCATCAAGATTGTGATAATCATGATTCGTGGCAATCACGACAAATTCATCGCCGCCAATCCTGTATACAGGGCTGTGCTGGAAAATCTTACAAATCTGACTGCAGCCTTCTTTTATATATCTGTCTCCTGCCTGGTGTCCGAATTTATCATTGATCTCCTTAAGTCCGTTAAGATCAAATACGACCAGGGCGAACTCCAAATCCTCATTATTTCTTAATCGGTCATCCAGCTGCACCTCAGCTTCGATATATGCATGCTTGTTTTTAACCCCGGTAAGAGCATCAATATTTGCAATACTCCTTGCAGCATTAAGCTTTCGGGCATATTCCATTTCTTTTTTTACCTGCTCATGCTCGTCTATTATTCCCACAATTATCTGAGGACCATCCTTTTCCTCAATCTTTGCGGCTCTTATACAGGTGAACCTGGGCTCTCCGTTAAATATCAGACGGATCCTCAGAACAAAGACACCCTTGCTTTCTATTTCATCTATTATATTATCTTTGGTACAACTCAACAGGAACATGCTCTTATCTTCAACATGAACGAGCTCTTTACCTTTTTCTGTTACCTGATTGTAGAAGTCATCACCTTCGCCGGAAAGTCCCACTTCATTAAACCTGTCATCCAGAACAAACTGTACATAATGATCTGTCACAGGATCCACAGTATAAATGCATATGTAGTTTCCGGATAGCGCAGTAATCCTGCTGTAGGTCTTTCTCTCCTGCTCAATGCGTTCCAGCGCTTCCTTATGCTTTAACTCTAAGTCATTATCAATATAGCTGAGGATAACTATGGCCAAAGCAACCACTCCGGTCTCGGGATTTGTTGCTATCCTTCGTATGAAAAGATGTGCTACGCCGTTATCATTTTCCCTTACATCTACTATGATCGGCTTTCCATCGACACTGCACTGTTCCATGGCATTTAGAAAATCAGAGCCAATATTTTCTTTAATCTCTGCCTTCGATATGAACCTTTTACTCAGCATTCCGGGGTGATGAACATTGGTATAATCCCTGAAAGATTTATTTCCTCTGGCCAGTTTCGTGCCTTCATCAGAGACTTCGATTATGAACATCGGCATGGTATTAAAATAGCTGCCAAGCTTTTCAGCCCCTTCAAATGAGGAAAAAGACATGTCATAAAGATTGACCTTGCCCAATGCAGAATAGTATTCCGACTCCTTTGGATTTTCAAAACCAATCTGTTTTCCTTCTTTATATCTCCTGAATATTTGTTCAATAGTTACTACATCACAGAAATAATACCCCTGCAGTCTTGTACATCCGATTTCGTCAAGAAATTCAGCCTGTTCCACTGTCTCAACACCTTCGGCAACAGTCTCACTGCCAAGTCCGCTTGCAAGTCTTACAAGTTCTGTGATGATTATCTTGCTTCGTTCATTATTTTCAATCTTACTGATGAAGGTCTCGTCAAGCTTGATAACGTCAAAATGAATTTGCTGCAATATATTTGTCGAAGAATTTGCTTTTCCGAAATCATCCAGCCATACTGAAAATCCAAGCTTTCTGAATCGCTCTATCTGTGCCATCATATAATCCTTATCATCAAGGATTACACTCTCTGTTATTTCGATCACTATGTTGCCACGGTCAACTCCCGAGTCATCAACCCTTTTCCTTATTTCCTCAACGATATCGCAGGAATAAAAATCTGTTCCCGAGAGATTTATGGAGTTTGGAACAACATATAAGCCTTCCTCAGACTGTCTTTTTAATTTCTTCAGTACTTCATCCAGAACAAACAGGTCCAGTTTATACGCAATTTTAGCTTCATTCAGAATGGAAATGATCTTCGTTGGAGCAAAATTACCTTTTTCCGGATCTGTCCACCTTACCAGTGCTTCTTCATTACACACCCTGCCATTGGAGGTTCTGATAATGGGCTGATAATGCACCTTTATCCATCCCTCCGCCATAGCTATGTCCAGGTTCTCAAAGACATATGATCTATCCTCAAACTTTTTCAGCATTTTTGCATCAAAAAAGCGCACGGTAGATTCAAATATATTTCCGCAGCTGTCACACGCTATTTTTGATCTGTCTGTAGCTGTAGCTGCTCCAACCCGTCCCTGTTTGAAATCATATACACCTATTCTGACCGGTAATGTCCTGCCATCGTTTACAGTCCTGAATTCCTTAACAAACTCCCAGAGCCTGTTTCCAAGATCTTTCGAATAAGTATAGACAGTAAAATGATCGGCAGTAGTACGGCAGCAGCCTTCTTTACCAAAGTATTTCACAAGAAGATTTGCAACTTCTCTGATGAGTCTGTCACCTTCTGTGTACCCATATCTCTGGTTAAATGCCTTCATTCCGCAGAGATCCATGAAAAGCATGGCCGAACCTATACCGCAGCCTGCATTAGACTCAAAAAAATCCTCAGCAAGCTCAAAGAACCGGTTCATATCAGGAAAACCGGTAAGGTGATCATAATTGATTTTCTCGTTTATTTTTTCCATGCTCATACAATGTCTCAGCCTTTATTAAACATATTTCTGCTGCACAATCATGCCTTTAATTATATCTCAAATTATTTAATTTTTAAAACCTTGTTATTCAGCAAATGCAAAAATCCACAGAAGAAGGTTCTCAATCGCAGGAACCTTCCCCTATGGATAACTCATCTCTGTCATTCACTCAAGGAGAATACCTTGTCGAAACAGTCTTTATCCTCTTCAAGTTTTGCCTTGTTTCCGGCCATCACAAAGTATCCGTCCCCGACAACCTTTTCCATTACATCAGCCGCACCATTCCGGTCTTCGAGTGTTGCCTTTTTCATATCTTCAGCAATTTTTATCAGATAATCCGGATTATTTCCTGCAAAAAAGGTATAAATGCCTGACTCTGCACGGCTGATATCACCCATAGGTTTTATAACATTGTTGAAAGCGGAAACGGTGTACGTATCAATATCCTCCCCTGTAAGACTCATTTCCCTCAGAGCGGATGGAGCTTCATCCAAAACCTCCAGCGTTGTTTTACAGTTAGGATCACTTGAGGTACCTATACTAACTACTCTTTTTTCAATTCTGTAGTTGACATCTGCGCCATATGCACCGTTTCTATATCTCATTTCAGGAATAATGTATCTGTCATTAAGCGCCTCCAAAAACGGAAGGTATCTGCCCTTGAACTCAGAATCCTCCAGGATATACCCGCCGCACATAGACTGCAAAGGACTGCTTACAATGATACCTACCCGTTTTTCATCAGGAATGCCATAATCATAAGACTCACGGTAATCATCACCTGTTCCCGATGGCATACTGTCTATAAGTTTCCCGCATTCACTTTTTATTTCAGCGATACCCTCCGGTGAGGCAGCTATTCCCATGATCATATGATCACTATGCCATATCTTATCCCGGATATTTTTCATTCTTTCTGCCAATTCTTCAATCGCGCCATCATTCTCCGAAAGTGCGGTTTCAATTCCGGTAAGATAATCATGCATACCTTTCATTATGTAATATTCAAAGCCCGTGCTTGTGCCGGAAAGAGCCCTTGCAAGGGTTACTGCTGCTTTATTAGCACTGATATTGGAAGGATCACTATTATTTTTAAGTATTTGTACTATTTCCTGTACTTCCTCCATTTTATAATCGGATTTTGTCAGCATCTCCTCCATGAGACTGAGATTATTGCTGAAATCCTTTGTGAATCCGCCTAATGATACTTCCAGATACAATCTGTCGAAAGGCTCTTTAAAATCTGTTCCGGACAGGCCTGTGCTTATGCTTCCATTCAGGTTGCTTTCCCGGTCAAATTCCTCCTTTGATCTTTCTGTTGTGGAAACATTGCCCAAAAGATTTAAATACAGCACGAGGTCAAAAAGTTCTTCCTGCTTAAGGGTTGAGGTATCGTAAAAAAGGCTGACGCTATATATATCTTCCTGTTCGATGGGAACTGCTGCCACGGTACACTCTCCGAGATTTGTAATCTCAGGAGTATCATATTTTACCGGCTCAGGCAAATCGGAAGCATTGATCACAATATTCTTGTTCGTTACATTTTCCTCATTCCATTCATCGAAATCCCTGGTATCTTCTATCAGTTTAAGAAGCTCCGATTCCGACATATCAGCTTTTAAGTTCTTTAAATAATCCTCTATTTCCTGCTCTTTCTTTTCTGCAAGCCCCGGCTTTTCTTTACAGTAAATCAGTGCCTTGCGGTCCACCTCCATAAGCTTCTTTGCAAGTCCTTTTACCCTGGTCTGATCAGGATCCTGAATGAGTTTTTCAAAGGCTGCTTCATCTGTTTCCATGACCATTGGATCTCCGGTTCTTGTCCAGGGTACTGCGATTGCCTCAGAAAGAGTATCTATGAATGTAACCTTCTCTCTTTCAAAAGCATCCTGCAGTTCTCTTTCTTTTATTACAACATCATAGATTTCCTTTGGAAATCCATTTTCAGAAACCTCCAAAAGACTATCATCAAAAATTTTCTTTATTACGTTTTTGTCAATATCCTCTCCCTGGGTGTAAACCATCACCTGATACACAGGATACCATGCATTATAAGGAGACAACGTCGAAAACGTATTCCACTGAAGTCCTTCTTCTCTTAGTGCTTTCATAAAAACAGAAGAAGAATCCATCATGAGAGCCGTGAATACAAGTAGTTCGCGTTCTTCTTCCGGAGTGAACCCGGAAAGATCAAAAGCATACGTTATACTGTTCTGACTGCCTGAAGTATCATCCTCATAAACCGGAATGTCATATTCGGTTTCTACATAACCATCAGGAACAACAATTTCCGGGATATTTACAGGTTCTTCTTTTTCAGGGTACTTTGAAAGATATTCCCGGTCCAGATATTCAAGTACAGCCTTATAATCCATATCTCCGTAAAGAATCATCAATGAATTATCAAATCTGTAATATGAATTATATACTTCGTGCAGATTACTATAGTTCAGGTTTTCAAGATCTGTATAGCATCTTCCATTGGCATAACTCATTATCGAGTCCGGATATAAACTTTCATTTACTGCATAACAGGAGATATCCTGTCCGCTTGTCATCCCTCCCATATCTTCTGAAAAAACTACTCCACTGAGTGTTATAGGATCATCGATGTCATATAGCTGATACCTTAGTGCTTCACGTTTAAAATAATTTTCATTTTCAAGGACCTTTGGAGAAGTCATACAGCTCATATATCCATCCAGAAGCTTTATAAACTGCCCCTGACTCAGAGTACTGAACGGATATGAAGTACATGTATTGTAGGTGAAAGCATTGGTAAAAGTATTGTAGGTAGTATTTGACATATCGAAGAAAAGATCCGTGGCCGGATATTTATCCGAAGCCGCAAGTATAGAGTGTTCGAAAATGTGCGGTATGTCGGCATTGTTAAGCTGCGGAACCCGGTAGCTTATATCAAAGCCCAGCTCCTTATCATCATTTCTGATAAGGTATAATGTAGCTCCGCTGGTTTCATGCTTAAGCACAGCTGTGTCTGCTCTAAGCGCCTTAACTGTCCCTGTTCTTTCTACCTTATAATCAAGATAACTGTTGCCCTCTTTGAAAAGATCGTTTTGATATTCCTCATCCACCTCTTCGGAAAGATAAGGGTACCCATTCTCATCCTGTTCTACAGCCTGTCTTTTTACTTCTTCAGTATCGTGGGTAGTTTCTTCGATTCCAGGAACAGTCTCTTTATTTTCAGCTGCAGTCGTTTCTTCGGAAACAGACTCAGGTATAGGATTTGGTTCAGGGACAGACGTTGCCTCACAACCCGCCATGGTGATGACCAAAGATGCTGCCAGAATAACTCCTGTAATCTTTTTAAGAGTATAATGATTAATTTGTGACTTATATATCTTATGTATAATACTCATATTTCCTCATTTATATCCACCGAATCCGGCTAATAATTATTTTATATTGTTTTGACTGCTTCCTTCATGATCCCATCAACATCCGCCCCGACTATATCAAGTCCCACTGCCTTGATGAGCTCCACTTCTTTGATTCCATAGAAGTTTTGTGCAAGGGCTTTTATATATCCAAATCCGTATTCTTCCGGC
This sequence comes from Oribacterium sp. FC2011, assembly GCF_000701645.1. Taxonomy (NCBI): domain Bacteria; kingdom Bacillati; phylum Bacillota; class Clostridia; order Lachnospirales; family Lachnospiraceae; genus Oribacterium; species Oribacterium sp. FC2011. The sequence goes on along the minus strand of NZ_JNJM01000007.1, from coordinate 165,375 downwards.
ACAAAAGTTCCACCTACAGTCATGACATAATAAAGCTTCTTCGCTTTGCAAAGCCCCTTTGGAATTCCTTCGGGAGTATATTCAAATGTAATCCCCAGAACATTTATGTGTTCTATATACTGCTTAAGCGCAGCAGGGAACGACAGATCCCAGTAGGGGGCAGCTATAACAATAGTGTCTGCTGCCGCAAACTGTTTTGCCAAAGAAAAGTAATCATCCCCAAATTGCCGCGTGGCTATCAGACTGTCTCTTTTCTTTAAAAATGCTTCATCCGTCTTTGGAAAAACCACATCCTCCAGTCTGACCTCCACCCGGTCTCCGCCGATTTCTTCAAGCAGTTTCTCCGCAAGCTTCCTTGTTCTTGATTCACCACGTACACACGCATTTACCAGTAAAACCATGAAAACCTCCCGGTATATATATTCCTCATCTTTATAACATTGCTATTATTTGAGCTTTTTAGTTCCTTTCCACTCAATATAGAATATCTTTAATTATATTATGCAGAGTTTACTTCTGAAAAGAAACTGCAGAGTTCCTCAAAAGAGGATGCTGTTGATTAAATTCCTTATCAACGGCTTTTCTGTTTCCTGTTTGCAAAAAGCATATCCCGGTTGATCTCGGTATAGAACAGTTCGCGAAGTTCTTTTTTGCTGCATCCCATACCTTTTATCCACATGAGCTTTGTGATGGTGGCTTCAAGTGTCATATCATAAGCCTCGATCATATGGAAATCATGCTTCACTTTGCGGCCGACTTCATAAACGGTCATATTACTGCCTTCATTCGCCACCTGGGTAGTCATGACCACCAGCTTGTCAGCATCACTGAACCGGTCCATTTCCTTGTAAAAGGTTTCCATCAGAGTTTCAGGAATTCCTCCCACACCAAAGCTCTCCAAAACTATCACATCGTAGTTTTCAAAAATATAGCTGAGGACGTCGCTCTTGATTCCGGGGAACAGTTTTAAGAGGCATATTCTGTCTGACATCTCATAATAAAACTTCACAGGTTTATCATTTGGAGTTTCCTTTATGTAACGGATCAGCATACCGTCCTGTATCACCGCAAGGTAAGGGAAATTGATGCTTGAAAAAGCATTGTAACTCTTTGCTCTTTCTTTTTTCGCTCTGGTTCCGCAAATGACTTTGCCGTCAAACACGATTGAGACATTCCTTGATTCTTCGTCGGCAGCATAAATGAATGAGTCCAGAAGGTTTGTCTTGGCATCCGTTATGTCCATGTTGATAGGCTTCTGTGAACCCGTAATAACTATGGGCTTCTCGGAATCCTGAATCATATAGCTGAGAGCTGCCGCTGTATAAGCGAGAGTGTCCGTTCCGTGACAGATCACGAACCCATCGTATTTTTCATAATTATCTTCGATGGCCTTAACAATCTTTTTCCAGTGTTCAGGGGTCATGTTGGTACTGTCAATGTTAAGAACCTGAACAACTTCAACTTCGCACACATCTTTTACTGCCGGAATATAAGCAAGAATATCCTCGGGCGTAAGTCCCGGTGTTAATCCATCTTCAGTCTGTTTGCAGGCAATAGTGCCCCCGGTGCCGATCATTAGAATTTTACGCATTGCTGTCCTCCTTAGGTAATATTATATAGAGGATTATAAAATGCCCAATATCTCTTTTCCATAATCTGTTCTTCAGTTTCACTATCGTTATGCTCTATATAATATTGATTCCATAACATAATAATCGCGATTGACTCCCGAATGTATGTTTGCTAAAATTTATACCGTGCTACCAGTATTAAACGGTAGGCGGTTAGCTCTCTATACGGAGGGCTTTGTAAGACCCTCCAGAAAGGAGGGCACCATGGTTAGTTTTTCTGATTTATTCCAATTCGGGATTTTGATAGTTGCAATCATTGGTCTTGTTTATAAGATAGCAAAAAAATAACCGCCCCAGTCTCACAAGCTAAGCGGTTATTTTTTGTAACTGTTTACTTAAAGAGCTAACCGTCTACCGGTAGCACTTCTTTTCAATTAGTATATTAACATCATTGCATCTTCCAGTCAATCTGCTTCCTTTTGCAGCTCGTATTCATTCTCGAAATACTCATCAAGACACTGCAGATTCATAACTCCGTCCACAACAGATACTTTAAATGTTGAATCCCTTAGGTTCTTCTTTTCAAAATCAATCTCAAGGATATCCTCATCAAGCTTGTAATCGAAACTGTAGCTGTGCTCCGGAAGTACCAGTGCACCTGTTCCGTTCTTCTTGAATCGATATGATGTGATATCATCGATGCTCCAAAGGCCTGCGATATCTTCCATGGTGAGATACTCGGTTTTCTTTAATTCTTCCTGGGCCAATGTCTCTACCGGAGCTGTCGTCTCCTCAGGTACAGTCTCTTCCAGAACCGCCTCGGTTTCGGCAACAGTTTCATCTTCTGCCAATGTCTCCTCCAGGTCTTCTGTTGATTCTACAGACTCTCCTGTTTCCTCATCAGTTTTATCTGCATCTGAGTCAGCTTTATCACTGTTTTCTTCATCATTATCGGTATCTGAGGGTTTGTCATCATCAGATGATTCCGAATCGGTATCATCGGTTTTGTTTTCATCTGCTTTTACTGAATCTTCGTCATCATCGGAATCGGAAGTCTTATCATCTTCGGATATATCTTTGTCCTTTGTATTATCTGCATCTTTTGAATCATCAGATGATCCGTTACCTACTTCATCAGATTTATCATCTGTGTTCTTGTCAGATGTAGACTTATCATCAGATTCATCGGTACCTGTTCCACCTTTTGTATTATCATTGCCTGTGGCATTGGTGTCCTTATCATCAGATGAGTCATTTCCTTCTGAGCTGTCGTTTTTATCATTACCTGAATCATTCTGATCCTGCTCAGAGCCGCTCACTGTATTCTCATTAGCCTGATTCTCAGTGGCATTGACATTTTTTCCTACAGCAGTAACAAGGAAGCCTGCCATAACTAACATACCTAGTCCTTTGTACAATTTTCTTTTCATCATATCCTCCTTACTCCTGTCCAACAGGTGTCTCACCAACTCCGTTCCATGCACCATCAGCACCGACTACATGTCCGTCAGGTGTTATTGTTCCACGATAAAGTTTTCCCTGTGTTGATCCGGGTACGATATCAAAGTAGTACCACTTATTGTCGATATTCTTCCAGCCGGTTGCCATTCTTCCGCGCCAGCCATCTTTCTGAGGCATCAGATAGAATCTCTCACCGTTGTAATCAAACCAGTTGGTAAGCATATTTCCATCTTCATTGAAGTAGTACCAGTATCTGAGGCCATTATAGTCAAGGCTCATCCACTCACTCTTAGCGAGAGTTCCATCTGACTTTGTATAAGTCCAGGTGTCAGCATTTGCATTGCTTCCCCATCTTCCGCCAACATCGCTGGCAGGTACGCCTGTCTCAACCTGATGGTTCTCAGGAATACCGGAGGTTGCATCGTTAATCTGATCAACCTTTGCCTGAATCTCTGCACTGCCTGAAGATGAAGATTTGTTTGATGAACTTCCGCTGCTGCCACTACTTTCACTGCTGCTGTCATGTTTTTTACTGTTATCTTCAGATTTAGTCTTCCTCGGAATCTCTTCCTCTTTAGTCTTCCTCGGAATCTCTTCCTCCTTGGTATGTGAAGAATCATTCTCACAGGTAAAGGTTTTGATTCCGGTCTCATCGTAGGTAGCTTCCTTTGTAACAACGCCATCATCCCACTTATGACCTATAGCCTTGATTATCACTTCATCCTTTGTGAGCTCAACCTGTCCAACCGTATCTTCAAAAATCTTTCCACAGATTTCACACTCATAATAATGCTTATTTCCTTCTTCCTCACACGTAGGATCTGCTGCATTAACCTCTTTCAGCGGAAGATGATTGTGATCCTTGGACTCCTCCCACTGAGCATAAAGTGTAGTTGTAGCCTCTACCGATATTTCGGATTTGTCTTCATATGATACGCCTGTTCCGTCAGCCTTGGTATTCCAACCTGTGAAAATATATCTATCTTTTGTAAATCTATTGGAATTAACCTTAGTTAACTGATTCTTTGTTACGATCTGATCTTCCATAGTACCGGTGCCACCATTTGAATCAAATACAAGCTTTATCGCTTCACCTATTGTAACTGTTATACATACAGGTTCACTGTCAGAATGAGTTTCATCGCCCTTAACTTTGTACCATACATAGTTAATTCCCGGATTTGTCGCTTTCGGAATATAAGAATCCCATCCAGATTCCGGCACAGTTTCGCTATCAGTTCCGAAAGCATAGAGAATACTCGTTGCGCCCTCACCTATAACACCCGGTGTGATAAGTTCCTGCTCCGAACCGGTATAAGTCAGATCCTTTCCTGTCGGTTCAGTTGTTAACGTAGCTGCCGGGAGGAAGTGCACCTTGTAGTAACCCCACATATAGCGTTCTGTATCCGAAATTGCAATTTCCACGGGAGGATTTGACAGCGCAGAATCCTTCCAGCCTTTTCCCGGAATAGCATTTGTCAGATTACCATTCAAGGCTGCTGCCGCAGTTCCGGTTACTGTCGCGGTAACATCGCCGCCGTTGATCGTGGTTTTGCCGGAGAAGCCGTTATATCCCTCCGCTGTTATTGTTCCTTTGTTGATGATCAATTCGGCAGAGCTGTTCATGAATACGCCCGCGCAGTTATCTGTGCTTTTGCCCTTTAAATCCAGCGTTCCGCTTCCTTCAAGTATGATTTTGCCGGAATTCGAATAGATTCCGCTGCCGCCATTTGTCGTATCGGAAGCATTCAGGGTATTGGTTCCGGTAAATTGGATTTTTAGTTCCGACTGGCCTACGTAGTAAAGAATTGCAGTGTGCATATCGCCGGCATGGCATACCGTGCTCGAGAAACCGTCCAGCGTAAGCGTATTGGTATCCGCCGCATAGCTCCATCCTGTGCCGGACAGATTGCCGCTGGTGATCAGCTCGTTGGCAATCCAGATTTTGTAGCTCTCCACAAGGCTGTAGCCGACCGAGGCCGTCACATCGGCGCTGGCGGAAGACGCGGTCTTTACGCCGGACAGCGTGATCTCCGCTATGTAGTCTCCCTTATCATTTGGTGCGGAAGCAAGGGGCGTCTCGCTTGTCTTGCTGTATGCCCCATCATCCGCACGCGTTGCGCTATAGTATTTTATGTTATCAACAGCAACCGACTTCCCTGTCGCAGTATTAAAATCATCCAGGCCCGTAAGCCTTGCCGTATGAGACTGGCTGCTTGCAAACAAATCCTCCGGCGCGGCGATGGTCAGTGTTACTGCGTGGTCAGAACCGCCTTGCGTGCTCGGGGACAGGTTGCAGCCTTCCTCCGTGCAGGCCGCCTTGATGGTCGCGTCGCTGGCAGAGTAAGTGAAGTCATGGGTGTGTGGCTTGAATGTGATCAAAACATTTTTTTTACCACCCGGATTCACATATTTATCGTCACCACTTTCTGTTATTGGAAGTGGGGTATCAGAGCCGACCACAGGCATTCCATCATTACTCGCATAAACAACAGTCTGATCTCCGACATAAATTTTGTTTTGGCCTGCGGCTCCGGCCGAGCCACTTTCAGTTGCTTTTAATTTCAGCTCGCCCTCTATGACCGTGACAAGCGCTTGATCTGACAGTGCTGCCTTATAATTACTTGTTGAAGTAGACACTTCTCCGTTCACACCATAAATAGTCAATGGCTCATGTCCATTCATACCTAAATAAATTCCGTTTCCAGCACTTTGAATTTTAAATGTTCCCGTCTTACCAGATTGTCCATGAATCGTCAAAGAATTGCCCCCACAAGAGAAGGCGGTCGCTGACGCATCATCCGAAGAATTAATCGTCAGTTTTTTCCCATCACAAATAATTAAATGTACAGGACCATTAAGAGTTATTGGAGATGTGCCACTTAGATTCTTTATCTCCACATCATTCTCAACAACATACCAGGTTTCAGAACCTGCTGTTCCCCAACTTTGACCACTGCCGCCGCTTACCGCAATATAATCCGTGCAGGTCTCTTCCACAAGCGAGCTTCCATTCCAGTCCAAATATGTGACAGAACTTGCAGCATACGCCGTCAGGCTCATCCCCGCCATCAGCCCCAGCACCAGCGCCAGCGCGAACAAAAAGCCAATCAGCTTTCTTCCTGTTCTCTGTTTCATGTGTATTTCCTCCTTCATAAAACTCTTGTATAACAAAAACCGCCGAACCTGACAGGGTATAGTAACCCCGTCAAATCCGACGGTTATCCATCACGAATGTAATATGCAGTTTCAAGCGCCCCGCAGGACGCTAAAAGAGCGCAGTTAGCCTCTGCTCTCTGCTCTCTGCTCTCTGCTCTCTGCTCTCTGCTCTCTGCTCTCTGCTCTCTGCTCTCTGCT
>NZ_JNJM01000007.1:4401-158976 GCF_000701645.1 Oribacterium sp. FC2011 | reverse complement strand
CTCTGCTCTCTGCTCTCTGCTCTCTGCTCTCTGCTCTCTGCTCTCTGCTCTCTGCTCTCTGCTCTCTGCTAAAGCATTCAGCTTGAGTTCATAATTGTCAACTATTATTTCCAAATTGTTCATAGTATCCCCTCACCCCTAAATACAGCTACTATAATAGTCGACATTAAACTTATGATGTATAAGTAAAAATTTCATTAAAAAAGCTCCGGATATAAGACATTACATACCTTACATCCGGAACTTTTATATTGCATATTCATTTATAGCTAAACATGAAACAAAAACATTATTACCTGCTTCAATCCTCCACAGGATTAAGCACTGCTTTTATCACCTTTTCTTCATCATAATCAGGAGCGAATTCAGCTGCGGTGTCACAAATGACCCGGACTCTGATTTCGCTCTCTTCAAGCTCGTCAGCTATCTGAGTTACACTTTTTCCTTTACGAAGTTTGCGGCATATCTGAGAAATAAGCTTCTCTTCTTTTCCCTCAACTTTTCCCTTTGCAACTGCTGCATCATATTCTCTAAGCCATTCTAAAGTACTGTCCATCATTATATCACCTACCTTCCTGATGACATTTTCTCTCTTTTCATTTAGTCTCCGGATTACTTTTGCCATTTCCTTGATTATAACACCCTTGGTTCTCAGCGACAATACAGCCTCCGGGAGCTGATGTATCCGCTCTATCACCTCAAAATATATATCCTCAAACTCCTTTAATTTCTCTTTGTCACGTTCATAGATATCCATTTGACTTTCTAGATTAAACGCAAAGAATGGTAACAAAAAATGCAATTTGTTTTCAAACATCTCGTCAATGCTGAACCATGCCTCACATATCACCGGAGCCTCATAAGATACTTCGCCTCCCGGAGTTATGATCCTGAATCTGGCTTTTTCAGGAGGATTGCCCTTGTTTCTTAGTACAAACAGCACACTCTGCGGTATTTTTATCTTGATTTCATCATATTCGCAGGTGCTATCGTCAATAGCAGTTTGGAACGCATATTGAATTATCCGAATCAACATGCTCCCAGAATATCCATTACTCTGGCACTCCATATGATACTTTTTTGTTTTTCCACGGAAAGTGATGCTAAAATGTGAATCTGTGATCTGTTCTTCAGTTTCACCATCGGTATGCTCAACAAAATGTTGATTACGTAATCTGATAATCTTTGCAGTATTATCGTAATCCTCATGGAAAACATAATTCACAAATTGCAGCAAAGCATCATCACATTCCGTTTCAAGGATCCTAACAGCTTTATCATATGCAGTATAACTAACTGTTCTCTTTTTATCTGACATACAAAACTCCTTTCTACACGCTTATTGTAGAACGTATGTTTCCTGATGTCAACATTTGTTAGAACATGTGTTTCTGGGATGCTTATACGTGATTCTGAATCGGCATCTGTCACACTATTTGTTTTATCATTTTCTGTGGCTTTAACATTTCTCCCTACAGCGGTAACGAGGAAAGTCGGCACAATAGTTATGATATATAAGTAAAAATATCCTTGAATATAGCTTACAAATCCCTATATATTGATGTCATCATAGTATCTGAAAAGCTGCTGATACATGCAATTGTATCAGCAGCTTTTATCACATATTATTTTACAGCACCATCGCCACTACGAAATTATAAGCAGCACATACCAGTACACTTACCGGAACCGCAACCATAAGAAGTCTATTGAACAGAGTATTTCTGTCCTCTTCCTTAGGTGTTGATCCAAGTATAAGTGATCCGCCTGAAGAGAACGGGCTGATAGCGCTTGACTGAGCACCAAGCACTGTACATGCAAAAAGTACAGGAGCAGACAATCCGGTAGATGCTGCAAGTGCCGGGATAAGAGGGAACAGTGCCGGCGCAACAACACCTGTGGTTGAACTGAAGAAACTCATGATAGCAGCAATGATTGAGAATGCTACAGGAATAAGTGGCTTCGGAACATTTGAACCTACCCAGAGGCTGAGCATCTCGATGGTTCCTGCCTTAACGGCAACTGCAATGAGCATTCCTGCTCCGGCGATCATGATGATGGTATTCCATGGAATTCTTGCGATGGCATCCTTCTGAGGAGCAAGCTTCATAAGTAATGCAATTACCGCAAAAATGATAGCAACCAGACCTACATCAACTTTTCCCGCAATGTAGCTTATACTTTCATTTCCCGGCATAAGGATCTTGAGAAGAGGGAAAATAAGTACCACAACCATCATTGCGATCATAAGTGTAAGTGTTGTACTCTGCTCTTTTGTAAATGCTTCAGGCTTGTTGAATACAACTCCCTTACCGATATTCTTGTTTTCCTTTGTTCCGTATCTGAAGATAGCAACAAGAATAAGTGAAAAGATCATGGAGAAGAAGAAAATCTGCATTTCCATTCCGAAGCTGTCAACAGCAGCAAGCTCGGGAGTTGCTTCATAAGCCGTATCCGCAAGACCTCTGAAAACTACACCGAGGTTTGAGGTTGGAAAGTTTCCGCCGCAAAGAGCACCGCAGTTAATGGCTACAGCGCCGGTAACCTTATCCATTCTGGACTCATCGCAGATAACAAGAGTTATAGGTGCAAGGAAGGCAAGAACAGTAAAGTATGTAGCTCCCATTACCGAAAGAATTACAGCTACCGCAAAGAGCGCAAAGGGAAGCATTCCCGGAAATTTGCGGCACGCATAAAGCAGTGAACCGGACATCTTCTCCAGTGTTCCGTTGATGGCGGCAACATTATAGAAAAGGGATACCGAAAGAATCACAAACATGGTATTCGTAGGCCAGAAAGCAATAACCTCCTTAGGCTTTAACCCCATGATGAAACAACCTATCACATATGCAAAAACGATACAGAAAAGACCTGTATTAATCTTGGTTTTATATCCAAGGTAGATAGCCACTGCAATGGCCAGTATGATGACTGCACTTAACATTTTTATCCTCCTGATTACTCAACCTGTGTCTCATTCTTCAATTCCGAGAAGCCTGTATGGAATAGTCTTGGTCATATGATAAACGTGTTCGATTGGTATTCCGTACTCTACAAGATAATGCATATACTCATACATCTCTATTTCCCAGTCCGGATTCTCGACCTGACCACCGTCCGTGTCCACCATAACGTGCTCGTATCCGACTTCCTTGATAAGCTCGGCATTTTCCTTTAGATTCAGATGATAAGGCTGTCCCTTACCCATGTTCTGGGCATAGCAGCGTTCAAGGATAACATCGTAATCCTTAACAAGCCTTATCTGATCTTCAATGGAGTAATCACATACCCACCACTCAGGATGTGTGATAATGATCTTTTTAACACCTGCATCTCTTGCAGCTTCCACTACTGTGAATGCCTCCTCCGGTGACACATGAGCTGTACCGAGAGCGACATCATAATCCTTTACGAGCTTAAATACGTCCATCAGCTCCGGTATGACTTTTCCATCCCTGACCAGTTCGATTCCGTCAGCAGGATTCTGCCCCATTTTTTCAAGATGACGTTTTGCAGATTGTGTAGGCAGCCATATTTCCTTGGCTCCGAGTTTCAGTCCCTTCTCAACCGCCTCGGGATTAACGCCACCGATAACTTTATTCATTACAACACCACCGTACATGGTGAAACCGGTATTCTCTCCGTAAACTCGCTTTACATACTCATTTGCAATGGCAGCGCGGTTCACCGTAAATCCGAGATGTGATTTGATCACTATAGCTCTGGCTCCGACTCTTACAGCCGCATCAGCCAGCTGCAGATCATTATAAGCACGGGTTCTCAGATCCGGATTTGTGTGTACATGCATATCACATATACCTTTAAGCGATACTCTGCTCATGTTTCCTCCTTATATGCTCCCTTTAGTGTTCAGGATGCCAATGTTTACACCCGTTTACGATGTACATCGGTTTATTCATGAAATATCTGTTTTTTCAGGCCTGATGGTATTTCATAAATCTTTAACGTGAGTATAATTAATAACAGCATATCGCAGAATACGATATTTTATTATATATCATATCGGTTTTTCCGATATGTGACGATATTTCAACGCTTCTTAAAATAGATGATGATTGTTTTAAATTTAATTGGCGGGAAATATTATGAAAAAGACTTTTCATCACTATTTTTGCCACGACCTGGCGGAGGAATGGAGAATGCCATGGAAATAAAAGAGTTAAATTATCTGATCGCAATTTACGAAGAACGGAGCATATCCAAAGCTGCTGAAAGACTCTATATGGCACAGTCCAGTCTTTCCCAGTTCCTGACCACCTATGAAAGTAATCTGGGCCACAAGTTATTTGTCCGCACTTCAAATGGCGTGCGCCCTACTGAATCCGGACAGATTCTGATCGATTATGCCTATCACACCTTATCCGAATACCACAGAGTACAGGATCAGATGCAGGATGTTTCCAACCTGGATGCCGGACATGTAATTCTCGGCATTAGTTCCTTCAGAGGCTCCTATCTGCTTCCTCCGGTGCTGAATGCTTTTCATATGACATATCCCAATATCCATGTCCAGATTGTGGAAAAGAATTCAATGGCACTTGAACAGCTATTGTTGAACGGTGATATCGACATAGCTTTACTGGCTCACAAGGTAAAGAACAACAGACTTCATGTTGAAAACTTGATAAGAGACGAAATATGTCTTGTAACCAGCCCAAACCACCCCATAATCAGTAAGGCCAAAATAAACAAACAGCATAGCTTTTCCCAGATCACTAAGCGTATAGACATTAAGGACACCAAAAACTATGAATTTCTGTTAAGTGATTACGATACGATCCTTGGGCGTGAAGCCAGAAAACTGTTTTTAAAAAACGGCATAACTCCTATCGCTTACAACAACACTTTGTCCGCCCTTTTCGCGGCCTCACTGGCTGCCAACGGACAGGGGCTTGCCTTCACTTACTATAGTTCGAGACATTATTTCCGAAATGCAGAATTCCTGTCTCTCGGAAAAGACGCTCCAAGCGTAGAACTCTCAACGGCCATTTCTGCAGAAAGATATCACTCCAAAGCAACACTTGCTTTAAATGAAGTAATACACGAGATACTGAAATCTGTGAAATGAAATAATAGTCTTCATAAATAGCAGTAATCTATTTCAGAGAAAGCGTAATTCTTCTTGATACTATGACACTACTATTCATTCCCAATACAGTAGGGCTTATGAGTCTGATAGATTAAATCCGTTTGTCAGAAATAAACGGTCAAAAAATACACGTTTATAAATAAGGAGTTGGCATATTATGGTTACAATTCATTACCACCTTCCAGGACTCTTTGAGTTTTATGATCTATATAAAATATTTCTGCCGCTTTTCAGAGAACATCGGGATTACTTTTATGACTGGTGCGACATAGGGTCTATATACGGAGCTCCCGGAGACTGCCTCTGGGGCGGCGGACGTGTAGGGTTCGGTGATGAGAATCCGGATGATGTAGTTTCAATGATGAAAGAATATAAAGTTTCTGCCCGTCTGACTTTCAGTAATTCACTGATAAATGAAAAGCATCTTTATGACAGGAAATGTAATCGTCTATGTGACCTGTTTGAAAATGTCAACGGTGTTAAGAATGGTGTGATCATTCATTCCGATTTGTTGCTTGACCACATCAGGAAGAATCATCCGGGATTTTATTTCGTCTCATCAACCACCAAAGTTTTGACAGACTTTGAGGATTTCAGGAATGAACTTAACAGAGAAGAATTCCGATATGTTGTTCCGGATTTCAGGTTAAATAAACGCTTTGATGAATTAAACACACTTACTACAGCACAGAAACACAAGGTTGAATTTTTATGCAATGAATGCTGCTGGTTCGGATGCTATGACAGAAAGAACTGTTACGAAAACGTCAGTCGAAAAAGTCTCGGTGAAGAATGTGAAGATCATATCTGTGTTTCTCCGGAGGCAAAGTATGGCTATCGTTTCTCGGAGGCAATGAAGAATCCCGGATTCATAGGTGTTCAAGACATAAAGAATGTTTATGCTCCTATGGGATTTTCTGAATTTAAAATAGAAGGACGAAGCCTTGGCAGCGCGATGATCCTGGAATTTTTGCTGTACCATATGACCAAACCCGAGTATCAGCTTAATGTAAGAGAAGAGATATATCTTGACAGTTCATTGGATCTTTTCTGAGAGAATTATGTTTAGAGGTGAGTTTAAGCAGGGTTCTGCATTTGTAAAGAAAACCATTGATGTTCCAATCAGATGATGATTTTTTGCAGCATCGGGTGAAAAAGTGGTGCCGCGTAAGCGACACCACTTTTTTATGGACATTCTATTTATACTGTTTCAGAAACAGCCACCTTGCTCTGCTTGGAAAAGGTTCTGACACAAAAACCAAATACATTTCTTACAAGGGGGCCTGCAAAGAATATCTGCCAGCAAAGTGCCATAAGGAAGTTCATGGCTGTGGTCTGAATCCAGACTGAAACAAATTCTGCACCGGCATTCTTAAAAAGAATTGTTGCTGCAAGACTCATTAATGGGCACATCAGACATACCGACATAGAGGATATCGCAAGTATGATCATTATCATCGGATCCTTACCCGGTGTAACAAATCTGAACGCAAGAATCTGTGCAAGCTTTCCAACGAACAGAAGCTCAAGCACTACGGCTATAGGCCACATGATCATCATTTCTTTAAATGCGGCAATAAAAACAAAATTCTGCATTCCGCCGACATTAAGGGAAATGTTGTAGCAGATCATTGCATAAACCATGACAAATGCCATAAATAATGTGAAAATAACATCCTGAAACTTATTCTGTGGTAACACGCTAAGGTTCTCCTTTCAAAAAACGGAAGACTTCAGTGTGTTGTTCGTTATCACCACAAAAAGGTGTGCGTTTCCAATGATACCTGACCTGCATCTTCATTTAAAAAATTAACGATTCGAGATTATATCAGAAAAATTTTTATCGTGTAATACTTTTTTGAATTTTTTTATTCAGCCGGAGCGTTCTCTCAGAAAAGATCCAGTGAACTGTCAAGATATATCGCTTCTCTTACATTAAGCTGATACTCAAGTTTGGTCATATAGTACAGCAAAGTTTGACATGTGAGTAACAGAGCTATCTACATAATCCGATACCCTGCCCTTTAATCCAGACGTTCCGCCTTCATTTCCTTCTTTCTCTCATACATTGCGTCATCCGCGCGACGGAAAACATCTTCAACATCGGTATCTTTATTCCTGTCATAGTAAGCGACACCTACCGCAACTGAAGGCGCTTCCCATGGATTGAATTCTCCGCTTGCACGTTCATTCAGAGCTTTTTCAAATTCCTTAAGCAGTTTATCTGAATTAGCCAGATCATTTTTCTGCAGGATTATGACGAACTCATCGCCTCCTATCCTGTATACAGGAGAATGTACAAAAATGTCACATACGATGGAACAGAAATTCTGTATGAGGAGATCACCGTATTTGTGTCCGTAGGTATCGTTAATTTTCTTAAGGTAATTAACGTCCATCATGATGACTCCAAGCTCATTGATGAGATTCCCTTTTAATCTTACGTCTAACTGTTTAACCTCATCATCATATGCAAGCTTATTCTTTACACCTGTAAGAGAATCGGTATTTGCAACCTCCTTCATATGAATGGTTTCTTTTTCAGCAGAAATAATCCGGAACATATAGTCCTTCATATCTTCCGTCATCTGATTGATTGTATTACTCAGAGATTCAACCTCATTTTTTATGTTCAGATCAGGCTTTTCAAATATAAGCATTTCCGGGGAACTGACTTCCCTGCTTCTTTTGATATATCTGATGGCACTTCTTTCCAGCATCTCAATAGGATCCGTGATGTTTTTTGATGCCCAGGTAATGAAACCAAAAATAAATGCCGCACCGGTGATTATGATGATCACCAGATTACCAAGGGTTTTATACAGAATATCCTTTGACATTTGAGTCAGATCGATATCTACACCCAAAATTGCATACGGTGCACCTGTGGAATCATGAAGCGTATAATAACCGCAATAGGAATGTCCCCAGTAGGTAATGCTCTCCATGAATACAATGTCTTTTTCTCCCATTATGACACGCATCTGATCCACTTCTTCTTTGGTGTATTCGTCCTCAAGTACATCTCCAAGGTACAGATTCCCCTCTGTGTACTCATAACGATCATAATAATTTTCTGCCGACAAAAGAACCAGAACGTTGTTTCCATCACCTTCACTTAATGGTTTTATGACATAGAGATACTGCGGATCCAGATCTTCTTTTACATCATCAAGAAAAGCCATCATTTCTTTATACTTTGGGCTTTCCACATTGGTTTCCATACATTGTTTCAGATCATCATTGTCGATATATCCGATTACATAGTTGATAATCTGTCTTATATAGTCCTGACTCTGCTTTATGAATAGATTTTTATAGTTAAAATATATGCTGAAACCGAGAAACACACAAAGTACAAGCACAAACACAATGCACCCGTACTGGATACTTTTCTTTAAAGGTCTTTGAATTCTCTTATTTTCCATATTGTCCATAGTTTGCTACCTCTAATACTATTTCGGCAATTTAACGGACATAATAAGAAAAAAACAGCCGGTGGATGAATCATCATCCACCGGCTGTGATTTGTATAATTAAATATAGACTTACTTAAGATCAGCATCATGCTAAGCCGAGAACACTAGGAAGCTGTGCAACCAGTTTCTTAAGCGCACTATAGGTCATGAATAATGCGAAGATGTAACAAACTGTCATTGAAATCTGTAAAAGCTTCGGTGCCTGGATACCCTCGAAAAGCTCCTTCTTCCATAAGATGAGAACCATGAAAAGTCCTGCTACAGGTGTTGCGATAGATGTAGCAACATTAGCAATGAAGATAAGCTGTGTTGGTGATCCGCCGTATGAGAAGCAGATTACAGTTGCGATAGCAAGGCATACGATACAAAGTGTCTTTACAGCCTTTGACTCAAGTCCTGTATCCTTATTAAGACCGGCATTGAGGAGTACGACACCTCTCTGTGTATTTCCGAGAAGTGATGAGAAACCAGCGCCGATGATAGCAATACCCATAACGATAGGAGCTGCGTTACCAAGGAATGGTCTTAAAAGCTCTCCAAGCTGTGCAGGAGCCTTGATGGTTGTACCTGTAGGATTAAGAACGATAGCACCAACAAGTACGATAGCGCCTGAGATAAGAACAACAGTTACGATGTGTGTGATAGCGTCAGCACGCATTGCGCCGTTGAAAAGGTCTTCCTTCTTCCACTTCTTCTCAAGTCCAAGGTAGGTTCCGTAAATACCGGCTGTAACTGCAGCATTGGTACTGATATATGCAAGAGCTGTTGTAAGAGATCCCTCAGGGAACTGCGGTGTTACAAATCCCTTTGCCATAAGTCCAACGTTAGGACCGCCTGTTGCGACAAGTGTAGCAAAGAATGCAAGAATCATACCTACTATACAAACCATGATTCCCTTCTCTACCTTTGAATAAACTCCCTTTGTAAGGTAGCAGAATGCAAGGAGTGCAAGCATTATCATAGATCCGATTCTCCAGTCAAATCCGAAGATCAGGTTCATACCTGCGCCTGTACCGGTGATATTACCAAGTGTAAAGAAGAAACACGACAGGAACAATGCTACACCGCAGAATCCGGCAGCAACTCCGCCATAGTAATGTCTGATGGCGTGAAGTATAGGCATACCTGTAAAAATGGATATTCTGTAAGCGGTCATGGTAAATGTGATTCCCATGATAATGATAGGAATCAGGAGCCACATCATCTGATATCCATAGTTAGCACCCATCATAGCTGATGTTGTGATGTTTCCGGGTCCGATAACAATTCCTGTAAGGATGATTCCGGGTCCTACTTTTTTAACCAGCTCTCCAAATGAAAGCTTTTTAACTGAATTGGGATCAAAGCCAAGGCGCTCCTGAACAGTACCTGTGATCTTTGCATCTGTAGTAGTTTTATTTAATGTAACTTCCATATATATCTCCTTATTACACCGAAAAATCCCATCGGAATCATGAAATCAAAGCCAATTTCTGAATAGCAGTATATGAGCGTCAAATCACTCAAAGCCACATCCTTCCCCCGATCTTACCCGGGGGAAGAGACGTATCTATCAGGATTTCATATTACTCTCCGATTTATTTCGGTGCCCCCCTCTTTGGATTAAGCAAACTTAGACATGTCAACCTTCTCAAGACCGCTGTTCTTGATGCCCTTGGCGATCCAATCCTTCTCTTCCTGGTTGAGAGGAAGTACAGGCTTTCTCATAAGGCCGCTTGTGAAGATACCTCTCTGTACAAGTGTCTCCTTAAGTCTTGCGTGTGCCTCACCTGATGGCTGTCCGCCGCCATAGATTGCCTGGCTGATGTGATAGATTCTGTCGCTCCAGTCCTGAGCTTCCTTAAGTGTGTGCTTGTCAGGGTTAGCGAATACTTCTCTTGCAGGGCAGATAAGCTCCGGTACGCAGCCTGCGAATCCGATAAGAGCTCCGTCCATGCCAGGGAACCATGATACACAGAGTGTCTCGTCGTGGCATGTGATAAGGCTTATATCAGGGCACTCCTGACGAAGAAGTCTTACATCGTGCTCATAGATAGATGTTACACGAGTTCCCATCTTGATGCACTTAACGTGGTCGATTTCCTTGCACATCTTGATAAGTGTCTCTACAGGGTAGAATGCCTTTGATGTTGCAGGATAGAGGTGGATAACGATATCGATATCAGCACCCTCAGCTACATCCTTTATATACTCGAAAGGAGCATCCGGGTTCATACCGAATCTGAGCCACATGTGAGGAGGCATAAGAAGGATTGCGTCAGCGCCTGCTGCCTTTGCCTCAGCTGCCATCTCGATTGACTCCTGAGTGTTCTCGCAGTTAACACCGGAAACAATTGTCATGATATCGCCGCACTCTTCAGCACAGATCTCAGTTACTCTCTTTCTCTCTGCTCTTGTAAGACCTGTGATCTCTCCTGTGTGGCCGTTACATACAAGACCCTGGATTCCCTTGTCATAGAAGCTCTTGATCCAACGAAGGTATACTCTGAACTCTTCCTCGTTAATTGAGTAGTCATCATTAAGTGGTACTGATACTGCAGGGAATATTGTCTTGAAATTCTTAACCTTAGCCATAATTGTTTTTCTCCTTATTGTTTATCAAAAATTGTTTTTTAGAGTAATTCTTAAACTGCATCAGCAAGGCGCCGTTCGCTGTCTGCAATCGTTTGTATTTGTTATGGTTAAGTTATATCACCGGCTGCAAACGTTTGCAATACCTATGCGTTCTACTGCAAAAAGTTGCATATAGCCTGCAATAAGTTGTATAAACTGTTACTTATTACTATTTTGCGCTTTGCTTAATTGTGCAATATTAACATCGTCGGCAATTCTTTCTTTATATGTATCCATGAACCGGCAAGCTTTTGCAATCGTTTGCATTCTAATTTTTCTCCCAGTTCTTATCTATTCCTTCTTCCAGAAGTTTGCAATATTCCTCATAGCTTATGTAACAGCCGCCCATACTCTCCAGGTGATCTGTGTGGAACTGGCAGTCTATCATATTGAAACCCTGATCCTCCAGGAACCTGGCAAGAAAAATAAGTGCGAGTTTGGAGCCGTTTTCTTTCTCGCTGAACATACTCTCCCCAAAGAAGCATTTGCCTATAGAAACGCCATACAGTCCTCCGGCAAGTTCACCATCGATAAATGACTCAACGCTCGTGGCATAACCTGCCCTGAAAAGTCTTCCGTAAGCCGCCTCCATTTCATCGGAGATCCATGTACCCTCTTTGAACTCTCTCTGAAGTCTGCATCTGTGCATGGTATCCCGGAAATCCCTGTTCAGCTTGATGCCTATATCATGATGCCTTATGAATTTTTTCATGGAATGTGAAATGTGTATTTCCGAGGGTCTGATGATATATCTCTTATGGGGACACCACCAGAGAATTTCATCTCCCGGATCGAACCAGGGAAAAATCCCATTGGAATACGCAAGCAAAAGCCGGCCCAGGGAAAGATCCCCTCCTACTGCAAGAAGTCCGTCCTCCTCAGCTTCGGAAGGCATGGGAAACCATATTTCATTTTCGTCTAACCTATATATCGCCATATTTCTTCAATGCTCACCTTATACAAATCCATCGCGGTTTTCGAGAACACGCTGACAGCGAAGTTGTCCATCTCCTCCGAATACACCTTCAAATCTTCATATCGCTGCCATTCAGAACTGTTACTTACACTTAGGAAGTCCTTCCCGCCTATATCATATATGAGTCCTTCTCCATGATATTTTCCGTAGGCCTCCTTCAAAGTCCAAATCCGGGCAAGTGCCCTTATGGCAGCATCCCCATCCGCGATCTCTCCAAAAGCCTTCATCTCATCCTCAGTCAAAAACCGTTTTTTTACCTGTGTTAATGTCTCTGTATAATTCTGTACATCGATACCGACTGTGTTCCTATCCACCACACAGGCCACAGCATTGTCACAATGAGAAAAGTTAAAGCAGATATCAGACCCTTCGATATGTGGTTTGCCGGACTTGTCATAAATTAGTTTCGGTTTTTCCCCGATACCGTATTCTTTCTTCAGCGCGTACCTCAACAGTATATAGGCAAAGGTACACAGAGCCTTATCTTTATAGAATCTGTATCTGTCCGCCTTTTTCCGCCTGTCGTCATCCAGAAACTCCGACCACTCGGAAAGTGGTTCATTTAAATTTTTGAAATCCGCCGAAAGCAAATATATCATTCTGTCTCCCCTGTTGGTTTTACATCCCCTATAATTCGTAATCAGAGTTTTACTCCATTCCTATATTATTATAGCTAATATCCCACAAAAAAAGACCATTCGATTTCATTGGAAATCGATGGTCTTTGAATCATACTATACTAATCTGCATCCCGCCAATTTGTGCAGTGGCACAAATTGCCATAAAAAGCATTTTCACATTAATCATTCATACAGCTTGCCGGAGTTTTCATCTTCTTCCCTGCCCTTGAAGGTAAGCTCAGGGTTCTTGATGCTGACCTTTGTATATGGAGGAACCGATTCAGTGATGAAAGAGCTGCCTCCGATGGTGGAATGCTCGCCGATGACTGTATCTCCGCCAAGGATGGAGGCATTGGAATAGATCGTAACATTGTCCCCGATGGTCGGATGTCTCTTGACTCCGGAAAGCAGCTGGCCCTTTCTGGTGGAAAGCGCGCCCAGGGTTACGCCCTGATAAATCTTTACATTATTGCCGATTTCCGTAGTCTCACCTACAACAACTCCGGTTCCATGGTCGATAAAGAAATACTCACCGATCTTTGCACCGGGGTTAATGTCTATACCGGTGTGAGAGTGTGCATACTCTGTCATCATTCTCGGAATAAAGGGCACACCCAGAAGATAAAGCTCATGGGCTATCCTGTATACAAAGATCGCGTTAAATCCCGGGTATGAAAAAATGACCGCTTCTTTGCTGCCGCTGGCGGGATCACCGTCATAAGCTGCATCTACATCAGTAAGAAGTATCCTGAGGATTTCGGGGAAACGCTCTGCAAATTTATAGCTTATTTCCTCGGCTTTTGCATTGATCTCCTCAGAAAAACCCTGATCCTCCTTGCCGTACCGAAGTGCGATAACAATCTGCTTTTTAAGCTCCTCGATAACAGAGCTGATCATCTCTCCCGCAAAATAATGAGATGTGGTTTTCTCAAATGCAACCTGCCCAAAGTATCCCGGGAACATTAATCTTCTTATGGCTTTGATTATAACTATGATCCTGTCCCTGTCAGGAAGTCTCCGTTTTCCCAAAGCATTCAAAAGATCAACATCTTCGTAATTCTTATTGATAATATCTACAAGGTCGCTAAGCTTCCTGTTCTTCTCTTCGTCAGTCATCATGTAACCGGTTCTCCTCGAAAGTTTCTTTATTTTGTCACTTTAAAGTATTAGCATAATTTGCTGTATAAGTCCAGTATCACGCCACCTTAGGTACCGGTTTCAATTAACCCCATGGAATCTCTCCACTGAGTGCGTGGAAGGCTAAATCTACGGTCCGGATCGCGTTCAGCGCCAAGGCCGTGTTCCGCCAAAACATCCATAAGTGCGTTTACATAAACCGAAATGTCGAAAAGCGCCAGGCAATTGATCTGGAAACTGCTGTTATGCTCGATGATATTCAGGTGCAGTTTGCCTCCCCGCGGTGGCTCGCACAGGAAATGTATACCTGTAATCTGATCAGTATAATCCGTAGTGTGCAGGGAACCGATATAATCCGTATAGAAGGTGTCATGGCATATCATGGACATGGATTTATTTGATTGCTCCACGGCTTCCCAATAGTCTCCGGGAGTTGTCATGCGCTCGATATACTTCGGACCGATGACATTGTTGTAAACAGTCCTCAATATATTTGGATCAAGCTGCATTTTCAACACGCCCCTGAGGGCCGCCGCCTTTTGCTCAAATGGCATCGCATCCATAGGTGTACCGGTCAGGGGCAGAACTACACGACTGGAAACATTCTTGAAGGTCTTCGGACAATCGAACGTTTTCCGGGCCGACAATGGAATATTGGCTACTATGGGAGCGTCACATTCCGGGTGCACTTTTTGAATAGCTTCACAAACCAGCATCGATATCACCACCGACGGCGAGGAATTAAGTCCCTTTACATATGACATCAGTTCCCCGGAGGGGATCCTGATACCATAATCCCGCACTTCATCCTCCGGTCCTTCCGGAGTTTCAGGAAGACTGTAAGGTTTTTTCTGCAATCCGCCTTCAGGCATTTTAAATTCGGGATCTACAGAATATTTCACAGTAATGGGATCAAGGGTTTCCGCATCCGTCATCGGATCCAGGTGAGTCCGAATGCCATTTGGTTCATATTCCTTACCGTCTTTCAGACAGTAATAATAATAGAGCACAGTCTCCAAAAAGGTATAAATTCCCTGACCGTCGCAGAAACCGTGGAACATGGTAAACCAGGTCGTGTGATCGTCAAAGGTCACATCAAGCATGTGGTAATTGGTTTCCTTCCCGCCAACCTGTCGGATGCCATGAAAATGTGCAGCCTCCATGGGCAGTGGATTCTCCGCGTAGTAAAAGGCGCGGCCTTCATTCACAAAGGTATCTGAAAGATAAGGCATACGTTCCAATGTACGGTCCAAAGCCTTCTGAAGCAGGTCTCCGTCTACAGGATCCCGGTGGTTGATTTCCACGGTATAAGCTTTCATCTGTTCGGACGTGTAAAGATAAGGGGAAGACGACAGGGCCAATTCCTTTTTCAGAAAAGTCGGACGGTTTATACTCATAGTTTACTCATCTCCTTTGCTATTTATCAGAAACTGCTGGATATTGATATCTTTCTCATACAAAAATTCCATGCAGTATTCGGGTTTTCCTTTTACATAATCGGTGTGAAAATTATTGACGGCTTTTAGGATGATTTTTGCACTCATGGAAGTATCGCGCCTCTTGTCGATGAAATATTCAGCACCGTCATCACTAAACGTAATACGAAGCCATTCCGGCATAAGCGTAATCTTTACCCGGATATTCCCCGCATTGGAATATGCATCCATGATGCGCTCTGTCAGCATTTCTTCCACAGCAAGGCGTATAGACATGATTCGCCGTTTGCCGAAGCCCAGGTCCTCCGCCAGTTCGCTGACAAGGCTGGTAACCGGCACGATGGCGTAACGACTGTTTTTAACCGTCAGTTCAAATACGGTAATGCCTCCCGCCAGCTCTTCATTAACCATCATTCGCTTGAGCCGGTTCAACAGATCTGTATGAAGGGCACGTTGATCAAGCTTCCCGTTTACATTAAGAGGAAAACTGTCATACAGGAAGATATGGGATGGAATTTTGAAACGGGCGATCATACCGCGCAGACGTTCTTTGATTCCTGCTTCATCGAAGCTTGCGCCTCCATCAGTCATTGTGATGCAGGCTTCCACACTTTCTCCATAGATGGGATGAGGCACTCCCATGACCTTAGCCTCCCGGATATTGTCAAGCTGGTTCAGTGCATTCTCGATTTCGGAAGGAGAAATGTTTTCACCACCACGAATTATGACATCCTTGATACGGCCGGCAAGATACAGATACCCTTCTTCATCAAACAAACCGAGATCGCCGGTATGAAGCCATCCTTCATCATCCACGGGCTGTTTATCCTTTGGGAGATTGTAGTAACCGTTCATGAGATTCCGGCCACGTGCGACCACCTCTCCGATCTCGCCCTGGGGCAGGAATCCTCCCTTCCCATCCGAGATGCGAATGTCCAGATCGTCAACAGCCTGACCCACAGTCTGGGCGCGCTTTTCTACCATATCGGTTGGTCTCACCATAGTCAGCGGAGCGGCCTCGCTCTGACCGTACATGTTGAGGAAGGTTGCATTGGCATACTCCAACTCCAGCCGCATCATCTGTACAGGGGTAGACATACCTCCCGCGATCATACAGAGATGCAGATAAGGTACAACCTTCTCCTCGAAATCCTCCGCTTCACTGAGACCTATATATACCGCGCCAACGGCTGCTATGTCAGAAATACGGCAGGCGTCGATCATGCGGCTCAATGTGTCCGGCTTGTAATTTGAAGGCAGACAAACCGTGCTCCCGCGGCAAAGATAGGCAAAGCTCATGAGGAGACCAAGGATATGAAACAATGGTACTGCTATGCACACGCTGCGACCGGCATATTCACTTATATTTCTGTTAAAAACCTCTGCGTCAAAACTCAAAGCCTGCTGAGAAATCTGAACAGCCTTTGGCTGAGAAGTGGTTCCGGATGTAAAAATGATAAACGCGGTTTCTCCCGCTTCTTCCTCGCTCCGGACATCCGGTTCTTCCGTCACATCCCGGAATGTTCGTGCCAGATTCTGTACCGAGGATCGTATGTCCAGACAGCATTCCGTCGGAATGGAAGTCTCGGAAGCGAACTTCTGCAGGGCGGACGGATCCTTTTTTATTTCTGCATTGTCTCCGCAGAGTATAAATCGGGTTTCTGTCATATTCAGAAGTTCCGCTGCCTCCTGACTGCTCATACTGTAATTCACCAGTACGGCAGTACCTCCCGCACGGACAATAGCCAGGAAGGCAATCAGCCAATTTGATGTGTTGTAACCCCACAGTGCGACGCGGCTGCCCTTACGGACGCCCATTTCCCTCAGCTTTCTGCAAAGGCCACGGATTCCTCTTTCCATTTCTGCATAGGTGCAGCTTCCGTCAGCATCCGTGATTGCGATACGTTCCGGATATTCACTACATATTCGTGCAGACAGTAAATTACTGTTCATATTACTATACCCTTCATTGACATCATTCAACTCTTTCGATGCTTACGCTCTTCATACCGGCTTCCAGCATAAGGTCTCTCATGGCTTTAACGTATTTATCTCCCGGGAAGCCCTGGTACCAGTCTATATAGAAGTGTTTTCCCACCTCAGTTGTCTGAAGCATAATGCCTTTCTCCTGCATTACATGGAACGCAGTCATGCGTATCCTGTTTCCGTAATCACCGGTGCGGAGTGTTCCCAGATAGCTCACGCTGAAGGCACTGTTGGTTTTCGCTCTTGTCTCAAGGATTATATTGTCAAGAGCACCTGCAGCATAAGCCTTCGCATAACCCTCGCAGATTCCGCGATATACGCCACACATCAATCGGATATTCTGTTCCGAAGTGAATCCCTTCATAGTTTCTCTGAACTTCGTGTTCAACGCTTCATCGTCATTTCCAGTGAGTTCCTCCGGTGTGAAATTATAATTATTGTGAACTACCTGATGGAGCAGAGAGTTGGTGTTGCCCATAACCTTTCGTACACTCACTGGAGAGATCACGCTGATGGGAAGTTTATTGTCCGGATTCTCACGTTCCAGAGCATTTGCAAAAGTCACTGCAAGAACTGACATAGGACTGCCCTTTACAGATTTTGCATAGCTCATCATCTCATCACTGTTCACGCTGATGCAATATCCACGGCAATCCTCCTTTTTAGCGAATAAATCATCTAAGATTGATTCTTTCAGGGTAAACACCTTACCACCTGCCAATTTACCCATCATAGTCTTCGGATCTATCGGATCTGACATGAGGTAAGCATCAACCTCCTGACCAGGTGCCACTCCGTCTTTTTCGGTCAGAACGCCTTCGGGAACCGGATACTCACATCCGTCCAAAGCGCAGTAGTAATGATAGAAAAATGTCTCAAGCACCAACTGGAAGCCGGTTCCGTCTACCGGCACGTGATCAACGTAAACGAAGAGAGCATTAGCCATATAGCAGAAGGTTACTGAATGGAAATTTCCGCTTCTTTCATAGGGCTCTACTATTTCCGCAGTCTCTTTGATGACAAAAGGAAGGTTGTTTTCAAGTAA
Organism: Oribacterium sp. FC2011; assembly: GCF_000701645.1. Classification (NCBI taxonomy): domain Bacteria; kingdom Bacillati; phylum Bacillota; class Clostridia; order Lachnospirales; family Lachnospiraceae; genus Oribacterium; species Oribacterium sp. FC2011. The sequence continues at coordinate 140,574 of NZ_JNJM01000007.1, read as the reverse complement.
AACAAGTTTTCCTCCGCGGTTTGCCACCGCATAGGACATGTAGGGGTAAACCTTAAGAGTTTTATCCCAGGCCGTTTTAACGGCATCAGGATTCACGGGTTCCTTAAGGTCAAATCGATAAGTCATGAAAAATGCTTTGTTTGTAGGATAGGCTCCTCTCGCAAAAATTCCTGCAGTAACCGGTCTTATTTCTTTCCATTTCTCGACTGCCGGATCACCTTCCATCGCAACCATCAGTTTTCTTTCGCGATTAAACTTACCGGCATTAAGGGATCTTACGGTATCCCAGCCGTTACACTGACCTGAGCACAGGAATGCATCGCACCTTGCCAGGATATAAAGTGCATAGAAGTAGTTTACAGTTGTGTCTTCCAGGGCATCCACATAAGCCTTACCGGTATTTAACTTCTGTTCGAACTCATATATAAGCGAAGCATTTTTCTTTTGCATCTCTGAAACAGTATGTCGTTCCTGAGATATGGCCATAACCTTACCCGGAAATGCCGCACGGATCTTTTCTAAATTATCATTATCCTCTGTTGCAAGGAATATCTTCTCATAACCGTCTTCCTCGATCCATTCACGGATGACTGATATCATCTGATCAGGTGTGGCATGGCGGCGATCTGCACCAAGGTTCATGGTCACATAATCAGTTCCTCTTGCGAGTACTCCAAGAACCTTTCTGTCTCCAAGGATGGCATCTGCGTATTCACGCATTTCTGCGGCAAATGCTTCATTCAGGATACTCTCATCGAAATTACTTGGATACTGGTTTACATACCATGATGTGGTGAAAACAGACATCATTTTCCCCAACATAAGCGTATTGTCCGGAGTTGAATCTTCAGGCTTAGGATCCATCTGGAAATATTTACTCAGGAGTTCATCCGGATATCTGGTACAACCGGGGCTCAAAAAAGCTTTAAGTCCCCGAGGTTCTCCCGCACGCGAACACATAGATACATACGACAACAGACCGCCTATTCCCGTAATATCGGATAACTCAACCTCAATATATCTAAACGGGCCTTTTCTGCCGCCGGTGAAAGCCTGCCAGAAAAACAGATTCTGGAATGCTGCAACAGAGCTGAGATATGTCCAGTCACGTTTAGTGTAACCCATCTCGAAAGGACCGGCGATGATCCTGAGTGTATCCTTATCACGTTCTGTCGGGAGACTTTCAACTATATGTACTCTGTCCGGATCGGATATAAACCAATTGATCTTCTCATCGGTAACATATACATGTAAATCTGTATGTTTAAGTGCAATGCTGACAACATTAACACTGTACTCATCCACAACATCAAGTTCTATCTTTTTGAACTGATCAAGAAATCTCAGACAGATATTGTCGAGATCTGTTTCATCATAATTCAGGAAAGGGGCATATGTTGCGCCCCCTTTTGTCATTTTCAGGATTAGTCCTCTTAGCTGATCAGGAAACATCATCATATTATCGATATATTCAAGGTCGTAGTCAGGTACGCTTCCGGACGGATCTGTTACATGGAAACGTGTCTCTCCTTTTTTGACTTTTGACAGTGCCTCGTGAAAAACCTTTGTGCTGTGATTAAGAGTAGTCAGTTCTTCGGTGTTTCTTTCAAGTATGTTCAGCATGTTCTCTGTCTCCTTTACGTTCGATCTGAAAAAATTGTTCATTTTCAAACAATATAAATGTACTTCGACACAATGATCATGCTTGATAAGCAACTCCGGTTTGTAAGGACCATATTTTTCAGAGGGGTACTTCGCCCCTTATTATTCTTATAAATCATAAGCTATAAGAGGAAATTTAATTAAAATGCTTTAATTTTTCATCAGAAACAAATAATATGAGAAGGGAGGGATTTCTTCTGAAGAAACGTCCCGGTTTTATTAATGAAGTTTAGGAGGATTTATGGAAAAAAAGAACGGTGAAAAAGCAACACGCAAACTTTTGGCAGCTGTAATGGCATTTGTGATTTGCCTTGCACTCTGCCTTACAGGCTGCGGCGGAGATTCTGTTGACGAAAATAAGCAATCGGACCCGATGGAAGGAAATTACATTCCTGTAATCGGTGAAATGATGGGCATGGCCATGTCAGGAGACGACCTTTCCGGCTTCGGAATCGAACTAAAAGGCAACGGTAAAGGCGTCATGACAGTAAACGGGGAATCCGAAAAAGTCAAATGGAAAAAGGATGACACAACCATTACCATCACCGTAGAGGGAACAGACATCACCGGTGAGCTGGGGGAGGATTGTTTTGTTGTCAAGGATATGCTGGGCATGGGAATGGATTTTACCTTCGCAAAAGAAGGCACTCCTGCTTCTGACCCCGCACTGTATCTTCCGGAATCAGAGAAGTTTATGATTCAGGACTGGAAGTCTGTTTCAGTAACGGACATTCTGGGAGATCCAACTGACGAAATCGCAGCTGATGTGCTTCAGATGAGTTTTCGTGCCGATCATACCATGGACGCTGTAATCGAGGGCAAAGAATTCAAAAATCTGCATTGGTCCAATCTCAATGATTACGGTTCGGTGGATTCTGAAGATGTCAAGCTTTCCTGGGACGTGGAGGATGACGGACTTAAGGCGACTTATATAAAGGACGGCGAGTATTATATTTTCTTCTGCCCTAAGGATACGGCAGCAGATAAGACCGACTCAGAAAAGCAGTCGGAGGCAAAGTCTGAGTCTGAAACCGAGTCTTCGGAAGAATCAACGGAAAAAACTGATGAATCAAAGAAAGCCGCATCAGGCGCAGCAGCCACAACCGTACGCTCTGACGCGCAGGCTGAATTAGGAGAACACGGAAAAGCCAAATCATCCCCCTATGCCGACTACTGGGATAAGGATTGGTACGGATGGTATAAGTTAGAATCCTGCCACGGTGATTACGAGGAACTGGAAGACAGCATATATGATGTCTGCGGATCAATCTTTGTAGAAAGTGAAAACACCGGCCGAATCGTTCTTTGGGATGATGAAGGCTCCGCAGAAAAGCTCATCTGTGAAGTAGAAGTCAGCTTCGGTCCCGGCACCACAGATGCAGGCTGCATGAAGAGCGAGAAAGGTTCCTTCCTGACAGATGAGGAAAATGTTCAGCATGCAGACTGGATGGTAGACCCGGGAGCCTCCGATGTATCGGACTATGACCATATGATTGAAGTTAATTGCAAATACGAGGATGATCATGGCAGCTTCAGATACTATATCTATCTCCGTCCATGGGGCATGGATTGGGAGGATGTTCGTACCAAAGATGTAGATTTCCTTCCGGTATCCTATGATTACTGGTACACGGATGTAATGAATGGACTGATGCCTGACAGCATAGGCCGTGAAGAAGGTGGTTTTGGCAGGGAAGAATCCGAACGTTTTGAGAAATACACTGTTCAGAATAAGCCCGAGCACTACGCAGCCGGAACACTGACAAGCAAGGAATGCTACCTGCTTCCGAATGAAAGCGTCAATAACGGAGCCACCGGCTACATCCTTGATGAGGATACAGTTATCGAAAAACCTGAGGAGCTTGATGGTTGGGAATCCGGAGATGATCCACTCAGCTGGATGGCCCGTCTCTGCGACGAAAGCAGCGGTTATACACCGGCCGGAGTTTACGACATTACAGTAAGTGCAGACCATATAGATATAATTCATGGTCTTTACTGGTGGGATTAAGAAGAAGAACAAAATGGACGGTTCTCAATGAGAACCGTCCATTTTAATTATCAGAATCGTTTATCAAGCTCCGTAGCAAAGCTCCGTTGCAACTCCATTTGCAACTGTTATATACAGAACCGGTCCGGTGCTATTTATAAAATCTGATTTACTCATAGCGTAGAACCCTTCATCAGTACCTTCCCCATATCTAGTTTGACCGGTAAGCTTAAACTGATATGTACCGTAACTCATCTGAGTTGTGTTCTCCCAGTTATCACCAGGATAATAATCTAAGGTACCTGTAACTGTCAGAACATCACTACCGACCGAAACTGAGTAAAGATGTGCTATACCATAGCCACTGTCATATAAACAGCCATAGTAAGTACCGGATGTGGTTACATATGAGGAGCTGCTACCTGAACTATAGTAATTACTAGCGTAACGTGACGGCTGTCCGTCCCATTTTCCATCATAACCTACCCAATAACCGTCCGGTGTCCATGAGTTCACAAGCATAACACCGTCACTTCCGAGATAATAATTGCCAACCCATTGGTTTGTCGCATAATACCCATAATCATTTACATAGTACCAGTCGCCGTAGTAGTCTTGCTCCCAATATCCGGCAAATGATGTGATAGAAAAAAGTGACATGATCAAAGCCAGAACAACCGCAAATCTAAGTGCTTTAAAGTTTTTACTTCGCATGTTTACCTCCTGAATAATTAATATGTAAAAATCACGAATCGTTTCTAACATTATATGTCGGCGATGTTCCGGCATTATATAAATGCTAAACAGGTGGAGTGTTCTCACCAGAAAACACTCCACCTGTTAAATTTCCATAAATATTGAATATCTTATTTTTACTGAAGCACAAATCCACCGTTAGGTGAGATAACCTGACCTGTGAGATAAGGAGCCTTAAGGATATACTCAAGGGCACCTGCGATATCGGAAACGTCACCGATATATCCCTCAGGAATTGTTCCGGCAAGAGCATTGAGCTCGTCCTGGTTAACGCCGCGGAGCATATCTGTCATGATCATGCCCGGAGCGATGGCATTGGCACGTACGCCTCTTCCTGCAAACTCAAGTGCAAGGGCTCTGGTGAGACCGATAACGCCGGACTTGGCTGCGCAGTAATCTGCCTGGTTGATAACACCTGTAAGTCCGCCAACTGATGAGATGTTTACGATCATTGCCTGATGCTCCTTGTCGGAGTGGTTGATCATGTGAGGAAGAACCAGATGAGTCATATGTAAAAGGCTCATAAGATTGGTTGCGATAACCTTCTCATACTGCTCATGGGTAATGTCTATCCAGTTGCAGTTGTTGGTGATACCTGCGTTGTTTACGAGAACGTCGATGTTCTCACCGAACTTGTCAACCGCAGCCTTAACGAGAGCCTCACAGTCCTCGTACTTGCTGACATCTGCTCTTACAACCAGAGAATCTACACCGTAATCCTTCTTAAGCTGCTCTGCGATTTCCTCTGACTTTGCCTTTGAAGACTCACTTACGTAGTTAATGACTACATCATAGCCAAGCTCTCCAAGCTTAAGAGCCATTGCCTTTCCTATACCACGTGAACCTCCGGTGATTATTGCTGTTTTTGCCATATTGGGCCTCCTTAAGATCGTTTATTTATTAACATTGTACAATTATACATCTTTTTCACCAATTTTTCTTATATTTTTTTGTATATCGTATCCAGGATAAAATGAATCGCGAGTGCTCCGATGCACATCGAAATAAGATAAATTATGATCCCCAGCGGTCTGCCCGTTATGGCATCTATATCCCTGAATACAATCTGAGAACTGTTATGATATGGGGAAATGTAGAACATATCGCAATCACCCAGCTCATGGAAGATGACATTTATTATCTCTGCCATGCTCGAAAGAATCAGAAAAAGTGGAAGTGTACTTACAAATCCGGAGATTCCCGGAAGTGCTAAACCATTAAACGTGATATACAGAGACAGCACCAGCATAAGTACATGCCATATAAATCCATGGGCTGTCAATGCCGCGTAACCCGGGTGAATGAGTCCGTCATGCACGATGAGTGCCATGATACCACCAAGAAATCCGTAATCGCGTATGAAAGTAAGTATTACTGCTTTGATTCTTTCCGTGCTTTTAAGTCCTGCCAAAGCCGCATACATAAGGCAAAGGTACATAGGCATAGAGCAAAGCTGAAACGGAAAATACCATATCTCGTACCTTCCTCCAAACTCCACCTTCCATATCATAAGCTGCTTCCAGATTTCCATCAGCAGCAAAACGATTCCAAATATGATAATTACTCTGTCTGTATCCTTATTATTATTTAAAAACATAATCCGTTTATTAACCATGTGGTGAATATTCAATCCTCTTCCCTCGAGTGAGGGGAGACCTCTGAGCCGTTTTAAGCACTGTAAGAGTGTTCTGATTTCAATCCACTCCCCTCGGGTGAGGGGAGACCATTTCTCTTATTCATCCTGGAATGATTTCACAGAATTTCAATCCACTCCCCTCGGGTGAGGGGAGACCGTCAACCTTGACTGGATCCTGAAACACATCAAAATTTCAATCCACTCCCCTCGGGTGAGGGGAGACATATAATTCGAAGCCGTCAGCGGTCAAATACATGATTTCAATCCACTCCCCTCGGGTGAGGGGAGACGGCAAATATTGCCGAAATATTGATTAGCATCGCACAATATTTGTTAATATAATTTAAATTTAAAACAATCCTTACAACATATCTAACATAAAAGCAAAGTTGCTTATATGCAATATGTACATTTATCACTGTGCGAACCTTCTTAGCATTTCATGATTGCTTTACCTTCGCACTACAAAATAATAACATCCTTCATATCATATTTTGAATTTGCACCGTAATGTTCAATTTTATCCTTGTAGTTATTTCCAAGAAAATAAAACCTTAAACTATCCAGTTTCTCGTCCATTATTTCCAGTAACTTGGCCTTTAGAAGCGCACATTGACTTGCATCAACATTACATTCAAAAACAGAATTCTGAACACGAATACCGTAATTCTCACATGTCTTTGCTACTTTACGAAGTCTCGCTGCTCCTTTGGCTTCAGAAACGTTAACATCATATGTTATCAGCACCAGCATAAATCACCTCCACAAAAACGGAGGATAGCCATCAAGGTCTCCTCTAATGTACCGAGCCAGTAATAACGCCTGAACATATGGCACAATTCCCCATTGAATTTTTTCTTTCAAATACGGATGTTTTATTTCTTCTTTCTTATGATTCTGCCACTCAGTCAAAAAAAGCTTCTTTCCATTTTCGGTAAATTCTACAGCACCACTTTCTGAAGCTATAAAATCATCACCCTTGATCTGTCGGTTATTTATTAGTGTCACAATAAAACGATCCACCAACAAAGGCCTAAGCTCTTCCATCATGTCTAAAGACAGTGATTTTCTTCCCGGGCGATCTTTATGCAAAAAACCAACAAATGAATCAAGTCCAACAGATTTTAGCCCGTTAACGCAATCGTTTGCTAACAATGAGTAACCAAACGAAAGCATGGCATTTACATTATCTAAAGGAGGCCGACGATTTCTTCCATTAAAGCAAAAATTATCTTTCTGATTAAGGATCAAGTCATCAAAACAGTCAAAGTACACCTGAGCAGCCTCCCCCTCTAATCCACGAATTTCATCAATAGAATTTGCAGACATAACCTGTTTTGTCCGACTGTCAAGAACATCTTTTGCTCTTTTGATTTTTTCCACATCAACACGAAGCGAGTGATCTCTCAGAGTTCTATCCAATACCCATTTACAGTTATATATCTTTCCAATAATAAAGTTTTTCACTATAGGAACACTCTGTTTTTCATCTTCCGAAATCTGATACTGCTTTTTTCTCAGCAACACATTCCCATTCTCGTCATTTATTACACGGAACAGAAATTTACCAAATGGCGAATAAAAAGATATTCCTATACCCATTTCAGCGCATTTTCCCATGAGCTGCGGCGTTGCACCTCTATTTGAAAAGCAAACTATTTCTTCGAAATTCAACAAGGGAAACTGACCAGCTTTTGTTTTTCCTATTTCTACAATTACAGTTTCCCCTTTTAATGACAAATATGCATCCTCATTCGTAACATACAAGGTATTAAGTAATTTTCTCATCGCTTTGCAGCACCTCTTGAATGTATTTGTTAACGGATTTAGATTTCTCCAATTCCGGCAGACATACATTATTTAACGAACAGGCATAACAACTCTTTGTAAGCTTTCCTCTGGGGGTCCATCCTTTTTTCCAGTAACTTTGCATTTCTTCAATGGTATCTACGACATGTTTTCGAAGATTATCCGTAAATTCCACTTCAACACGATGTTTTATCTTTCCATAAAAAAGTGCTCCATACTTAATCGTACAAGCCAGCATTTCTTCCAAGCACATAGCCTGCCCACAAAGTTGAAGTACATCAGCCTCGCTTTCTTTAGGCTCTCCATTTTTGTATTCAACGGGGTATGGTTGCCACCGCCCTTCATATCTGTTTAGCGGAATCCCTCCATTATCTTTTCTAAATTCTACAACATCACAAATACCCGTAACGTTGAGCTTAGAAGACTTGACTCGCAAACCTCTCATAATGATCAAGTCACCTCTCTTTTCGGACTTACTATCATCATGAGCCTTTTTATGCATCAGTAGTCCTTCGGTCGTACGAAGATTTTCAGCCCATTGTTGTTCAATATGGATCAATCCCCACTGCCTCCGGCAGAAGCAAAAATGCTGTATGCCGGAGAGCATAAGATAATCATCTTCATTGTACATATTAGTCACGGATTATTATTGATACACCATTTGGAATCTGATCATCTTTTACCGAAATCTCGTAATCCTCATATGATCTTGCCGGAGCTGAGGTATCAGCATCTTTCCTGCTGACAGATACCAAATCAAAAAGTTTATGGGATGGGGCATTTCCAAGTTCAGAATCATGTTTGAAGATTATCAGTTTACGAACTGCCATTTTGCCCCTGGCAGCAGAATGATCATTCTCAAACATATTGTAAATTGCATCCCAAAGAAGGTTTAAATCATCCTCCGTAAATCCAGTAGTTTTTCTGGCAAGGTTGGCAGAAACAAATCCCTCGCAACGATAAAGACCATAAGGAACAATATACTTAGATCCCATTTCATTGTTTTTATTTTCAGCATCCTTTTCAGTTGTTATTGCCACTCGTGTGATTGTTATCTCCTGAGGAACTACCGGTTCAACAGACTTGGCAAATCCGATTTGCACCGGACCACGAACCTGTCCGCAATTGAGTTTTGCCTTTGTGAAGGTTGTCATAACTGCACCGAATGCGCGGATATCATAAAAATTCGCACACATCCAATCACGAATTTTCAGATCAATATCCGTATCCTTCTTTTTCTGTTCTGCAACTTTATCAACCGATACTCCCAATGCAGCATATGCCTCTTCATCATTCTTATTTAAAACAGCATGACTCTTTATATAAATACGATACCCTGTCGAATCATCCTTAACCATTTCTACATAGTTACGGATTTTCCTCTTAATGCAGACATCCGTGATGAGACCAAGCTGTGTCTCTGCATCAACTCTTGGCATATTTCCAGAATCCGGATCACCGTTTGGATTACCATTTTCAACATCAAATAAAACCACAAAATCATATCTGTTTTTTATAACTTCACTCATTTTTCTCCCTCAACTTTCTTTGATTTGAAATAATCCTGAATCTGATGATAGTACCCTAACTGAAATGCTCCTCGTTCAGGCATATTTAATGTTTTTGGATATCCTTCTTCAAATTTTTCGAGTATCTCTCCAAGTTGTTTGCTATAGTAAACCTTCATTCCGGTGTTCAACTTACGTAAGTGATTCTGCGATAAATCAATCAATTTTGGCATAATGGTTGCCGGAGTAGCTGATGCTCCACCAAAATACTTATCCTTAATTGTTGAATTTAATCCCGGATTCGCAGATTCTTGGATACGCTCCAATACTGCAAATAGTCTTCCCAAGTTGTACGGAACATTATCTGTTTCTTTATTTAGTCCCACTGTCAATACCTCCTTCGGAACTTGTTTATTTTCATTTTTCAAATAATACGCTTTTATAATAGCTGCTCTTCTTTGTCCAACATGATGATCAGCTCTTATCCTAAGATCAATGGCATTTATTAATGTTGCCGGATACCTCACATTCTCAATAATAGATCGAGTCAATTCTCCTGCCAGAATCGGAGAAACATCTGCCCCACTTCTGCATGTTTCCTGGAGTAGCTGCCATGTAGGCATGATTTCTGCTGTCTCTTTTCCTGATTCAATATTCAACCGTTCTTGATGTTCTCTTATGTTGCTGACAAATTCTCCAAAAGTACCTCTTTCAAAGAATCTGATTGATAAACGTGCGTTATTTGGTGCCACTCCCAATAAATAAAACTCCATCTGTGGATCTAAGCGTTTGGAATTATAATCAACAACTTTTCCTTCACATATACTCTCAACCAACTTAATCAAGTCTTCTTTTGAATAATACTCATCATCTCCGAAAAAAAATGCATTGAATGCATCTTGATACTCTTGTTCTCCATTAATTGCGTAAAACAGTAATGCCGTATTTCCTAAGTAATTCTTGTATGTCAATCTCTCCGTAAGGTAATTCAAAGCCTCACCATAAGCAAATGATGCATATTCTCCGGTCTGAGCATTATAACCCTGCTCCTTTCCAAATGAAGAAAAAGCGGTAGCATTGAATGATACTAATGATGCCCCGGAAGATTGGGCATTTCGTATTCTCTTAATTGTAGGATGAAGTATAGCTAAAGAATCAATCTTACCTGTCACACTACATCTACATTCATTTTCTTTAATCCCGCCATTATATACTTCGTTCCACTTTTCCTTTATGTATTTGTTTTCATGAACGAACTTACCATCATGCATAAATATTAGGTTTCCGCCTTTTAAAATATCATTTTTTAATTCCTGAATAACCTCACATTCACTAGCCTTCTCGACATTCCAATTCTCAAAAAAACTAAGAACAGCTATGGCTGCTGCATCATCCCGCGGCAATATTTTCTCATGTAGTTCCTTTGCAGCTAAAAAACAATCCCGGGCACGATCCGGTTTCCCTTTACCATCTATCCCTAATAAATATGATGAGTTATCACAAAGAAAGTTAGGGGCGATTCCGCTGGATCTTTTGATTTGTGAAGGAACTGACATCTTTTGTGGAACAAGTTTCTTTCCGTCCTGTTTCTTCAAAGATATTATCCGTTTAAGCTTTCCATTAATGTCTATGTCGAGTGCATAGCTCACATCAACCTGACTCCACCCCGGCTTTGATAGCACTCCTTTTTCTGCCAAAGCTTCATAATACCTCACTAACGATTCCAGTATCACCTCAACACCTCCTCGCTATTTATGTCCGGAACTCTTATCATGCCATTTACCATTTTTGCCCGGAAAAACATAGGCTTAATATCGTCCGGCGTACTGTAATCCATGTCGTACAACATGAAACCAAGATCCTTTTCTCCATCCAGTTTATCTGAAATTATAACTTCATCAGAAGCTTCTTTGAAAAATGCAGTAAACTCTCGACACCCCATACAAGGCTGGTGATAATACTGTCCTCTAGAAAGTCGACGCTTCATGATATCCTGAAACTTTCCCGGGTTATCTCCGGGTGCAGCCTTGTCAGTCATCTCAAAATGAGCCTCGATAATATAACGTACATCTTTCAAGACCATAGAGGCTCTTTGTTGTATATCAGAGGATGTATTAATGAATAATTCTCCTTTTCCTACATCCATCACAGATTTGACACTTCTTGCGCTGATTTTTGACTTGATTTCATTTCTTCGAATATTGGTAAAACTGATTGGATTACAAACCTGAATTTTATCAACTATCCATCTAAGTCCCGGATGCCAATAAATCGCTTCCAATATGCCTCTTGCAGCCGATGGAGTCATGACATCATAAGACACCCGTTCTACTTTCATTTCGGGACGCGTAAACAGCGCATAATCTCCCCATACTTCAACCTTTATAGCCATGGTTTCCTCCAAATTTTTTTAATTATAAGATGTAAAAAAAATCCAGTTTCCTTTAAATCATAATAGCCTCTCCTTCCTTGTATTCTAAATCAAGTCCAACATCAAAACGATATAGACTACTATCAATCAAAATGCATTTTCCATCATCCAAATCTTCCACCGCAAAATGTTCTTTTAAGCTCATGTACTGATATTCATATATATTAACCCCAAACAAACCGAGCTTACGGTAATCGTTCTTATTTGCGATGTTAAAACGAACCTTTTCTATAAGTGAACTGCTTTCCTCAACCTCGATATAAATAGTTCTTGTATTACTATCTATTAAATTGAACTCATCTGAAACATCTTTGAACGGCAATTGTATAGTACTTAATTGTTTTATTATCTGATATTGGTCTAATGAATCATTACCTTTCAAATAAAACAATTCATCAAAATATTCTTTTATAGCTTCTTTACTGCTGATATCTTCATATTTTTCAATTACATAACCAGCAGCACCAATTTGCATCGAAAACATTTCCGGAGAACCACATTCCAGATCAAAAACATGAACTATACTTTCGTCTTTATTACGTTTCCCTTCTCGATTACAACGTCCCCCAGCCTGTAACAATGAATCTATTCCTGCAATCTGCCTATACACGCAAGGAAAATCAACATCCACTCCGGCTTCAATCAGTGAGGTTGCCACTACTTTACATGGTTCCCCTTTGCTAAGACGTTCTCTTATTTCTAACAACACCCTTTTTCTATGTTCCGGATACATACTTGTTGAAAGATGAAAACATCCCTCACCGTTCATCAAATTAAATAATTCCCTCGCTGCTCTTCTTGAATTTACAATACACAGAAATTGTTCATTCCCATTTAATCTTTCTATCAGTTTTTCGTAAGAGAACGTACCATCAAATGAAAATGATATCCTTCTGAACAAGCGATCCTCGTAGTATTCACTCGGGCAAAGTTCATATGATATGTAGTCTGTATAAAATTCCCTTATTATATTTGTTAAGGATGGTTGTGTTGCAGTACACAAAACAACCGATGCATAATAATGTTTTACTAACTCCGTCAGTAATGAAATACATGGTTTTATATATGGAACAGGAAGCATCTGTGCCTCATCAAATATGATGACGCTGTTTGCCACGTTATGTAGTTTTCTACTTGATGACGCCCTATTTTTGAAAAATGACTCAAAGAATTGAACACTTGTGGTTACTACAACAGGCATGTCCCAGTTTTCAGTAGCTCGCAAATGAAATAATGATTCTTCATCTTCTCCGGATTCAACATTAGAATAATGCTCAAGTACCGATTCATTTCCAAGAATCTTTCTAAAAATCCCGGCTGTTTGCTCAATAATAGATGTATATGGAATAACATAAATAATTCTCTTTAATCCATTTCTTTTTGCATGTTCTATCGCAAATGCAAGTGATGCTACTGTTTTTCCACCACCAGTAGGAACGGTAAGGGTATACAATCCCTGATCAAGCTCTCTCCCCTCTTTCATGACATGCTTAAGGATATTACATCTAAGCAAATTTAATTCATTGCTTGCCGGGAACCATGGAGCTATGAAGGTATTCAGTCTGTCTTGAAGAAGATCAACGTTTAGGTCTCTTCCACGATCAAGAATACCCGTCATAAATTCTTCTGTATCCAAAAAATCTGCATCCACCAAACAAGAATAGACCATTCTTATCCTATAGGATAATTCAAGCATATCTCTTGGAATCTCGGTGTTTTTTGATGGTAGGTTTATCTCATTTTCCCAACCTCTGTAACACGGTAATCCGACTTTTTTTGAGCGATTTATCCTTGCATTTAATGACGTCCCCTCCAAATCCGCACGACCACCAAAATTCGGCAATCCGGCATGATGACCGGCAATACAGAATGCTTCCACTATCATTTTATTTTCATAGGCTTCCATCGCTCCGGCTGTAGAATGATCCACTTTAGGTCCACCATGAAGCCTTCTTTGAAATTCATCCGAATACTTTCCGATATCATGCATTAAGCCCGCCATATATGCATGTTTTTCTTGATGAAAAGGCTCAGCAAAATCGGCCGCCTTTTTCGCAGTATTTTCAAGATGTTCCTTAACTGATTGTTCTCTTCCATCTTCCGTAATATGTGCAAGATACATCCTCTCTCCTCCGATGTAACTCAAAGATTCCATTGTTATTTTCAGAAAAAGCAGCTCGTCCGTTCTGTAGTTCAGCCAAGACTGTATGAGATATATTTCGAAAAAAAATGATTACGTCTATTATCTCATGAATAGTTTATTAATTCAGCAAATTATATTTTTTCCACACGTTATAATGAAATTTGTTTTCTTTTTCTCATGATTAAACTCTACACCATTGAACATACAAAAAAATGTACGCAAACGCACGTTTGGATACATTATCAAACCTATATATCGAATAAAGTGCCTATATTTGGAGATTTTTACTCTTTTCATAGATTTTTCTCCATTTATCTCGCAATTATTGCTTATATTTGGAATTTTTGTATAATCTTTATATAAGCAAATTTTCAATTCAGGGTGAACATAATGAAAATAATAGGCAGAAAGCTTGAAAAAAGAGAATTGGAGCAATGTGATAGATCAGGTAAATCTGAGCTGGTATGTGTTTATGGCAGAAGACGTGTTGGCAAAACTTTTTTAGTTGAACAGACCTTCGGGGATTACTTTGCCTTCCGGGCTACCGGACTGGAAAAAGGTAATACACGCCAACAGCTTAAAGCTTTTAACCAAAGACTTATTGCAGCCGGTGCCAAGACAATTTCCACTCCAAAAGATTGGTTTGAAGCTTTTTCAAGATTAGAGGAATTATTATCCGGAGAGAACATTATACTTTCACCACATAATAAAAAAATAGTTTTCTTTGATGAATTCCCCTGGTTTGCCACTGCAAGATCCGACTTTCTTTTGGCATTTGAAGAATTCTGGAACAGATGCGGCACACAGCACGGAGATATTTTATTTATAATGTGTGGTTCTGCCACCTCGTGGATTATTAAAAACGTCATTGACAATACCGGCAGTTTATATCATAGAGTCACCGCACAATTATTTCTCAAACCCTTCAGCCTCGCAGAATCTGAATTATTTTTCAGAGACAGGGAATTTGGATGGTCACGAGAACAGATAATGGAATGTCAAATGGTATTCGGTGGCTTGCCGTATTTTATGGACTTATTGAATGGTGATGAGAGTTTCGGACAAAACATTGACAGACTACTATTTCGTCAATCCGCAATACTAAAAGACGAAACAATCAGATTACTGGAGGCCACACTCAAAAAATCTCCGATATATGAAAATATATTACATCTTCTTTCTCAGCATCTGTACGGGATGAAAAAATCTGATTGTCAGACTGAACTGAATGTGTCTGTCGGTTCATTTTCAAGAGCCACTGAAGACTTGGTAAAATGTGGTTATATAGCCGAATACAAACGGAATTATGAATCTGGAAACCCTCTTTATCTGCAGCTTGTTGACCCATTTCTGATGTTTCATTACCATTTCCTGTCACAAGATAATAAACTTAGCTGCTATGATGACCTGATATCAAACACAGGTGCCTACTCAAATTGGAGAGGTCATGCTTTTGAAACCTTATGCTGGTTTCACATTGCTCAGATAAAAAAAGCTCTTGGTATCTCCGGGGTGAAAACTTCGTCTTTCCCTTGGAGCAATCTCGAACATAAAGATAGTGTTCAGATTGATCTGGTCATTGAACGGGCCGACAAAATCACAAATATATGTGAGATTAAATGTACCGAGCACCCATTTGTGATGACAAAGGATGTTGATTTATCGCTTATACGAAAAAGAGATATCTATCAGCAGAAAACCGGGACAAAAGATGCTTTAAAAATAGTAATGATATCAGCAATGGGACTTTCCGGCACGGCTCACACTGAACATATTTCAAACGTCATTACAATGGATGACTTGTTTGAACCATAGTAATAAGAGCCGGTTCTTTTCGATAAGAACTGGCCTTTTTAAGCTTTTGAAAATCTACCGGTGACGATTCTCGTCGAAGAAAACCGTCGCCGACGGTCCGTAAATAGCAGATATTTGGAGATTTTTTGATAAAAATGTCATTTTTCTCCAATTATCTCGCAAATATTGCTTATTTTTGGAATTTTTTATAAAAAGATCAGGGGACGGTTTTCAGCTGGAGTCCGTCCCCTGTGGTCTGTATAAAATCAAACAAACTCCACCACACCCGTATCGATATGATAAACTGCACCCACCACCTTCAGGCTGTGTTCATGCTCTTCTTTTATTATCTCAAGACTTTCCTCTACGGTCTCAATGCTGTGTTTAACATTCAGAATGCACGCCTTCTCCGGATCTGTTTCATCACCTATTGCATAACGGATCTCATGAAGGATGTACCTTATATACTTGTTATCATTGTCCGGATGATAGGCTGCACCGATGGCTCCGCAATTTGTATGTCCCATTATTACTATAAGTCTGGTGCCCAGATGGCTTGCAGCATATTCGATACTACCAAGCTGATGATCGTCGATAACATTACCGGCAACACGGATTACAAATAGCTCTCCTATTCCTGTGGAAAAAATAGTCTCCGGTATAACTCTGGCATCCGAACAGGTCACCACAACAGCAAAAGGCTCCTGCCCGTGATTTGAAGTTTTAAGTCTTACAGAAGAAGATACATCTCCGTTGCTAAGTCCCGTTTCGACATATTTCTTATTGCCGTTTTTAAGTCGTTCCAATGCCTCGTTGGCAGACATTTTGATCTTATCAGTCATCTTCTACCTCTTTCATTCCAACTAAAACAAACTCCTCTTCATTATCTCATGAATCGACCATATATTCACTAAAATTAAGCTCTGTTGAGCTATAAAATCAAACCCACGCATTTTTCATTTACCGAAAACTCATAAACAACTAGTTGAAAAACACTCTTTGGCGATTTATAATCATTTTATGGCTTATAAATCGCCAAAAACATGTTTAATAGTTTGTTTTTGGCGATTTATGTCACAAAAGAGGTGCGATATGAAGATCATCGGAAGAAAACATGAAAAAGACAGCCTTTTCCAATGCATTAAATCAAAAAGACCGGAATTTGTCGTAGTTTACGGAAGGCGAAGAATAGGAAAAACCTATCTTGTAAGAGAATATTTTAACCGTCAGTTTTCGTTTTATGCTACAGGTCTGACTGATTCAAAAACCAAGAGCCAGCTACGAGCTTTTAACGAAAGTCTATGCTCATATGGATACAATGATAAAACGCCTCCAAAAGATTGGTTCGAAGCCTTTGGCCGTCTCCGTCAACTTCTTGAAAGCGAAAAGATTTATAGGGAACCTCTCAATAATAAAAGAGTTATATTTCTTGATGAACTTCCATGGATGGATACTGCAAGGTCTGATTTCAAAAGTGCTTTAGATTACTTCTGGAACAGTTGGGCATCTTCACAGGCGGATCTAGTGTTGATCGTTTGTGGTTCCGCCACTTCCTGGATAATCACTAATCTTTTGACAAACAAAAAAGGGTTTCATAACAGAATAACAAAACAAATACATCTAATTCCGTTTACTCTTTCAGAGTGCGAAAAAATGTATGAGCTAAATGATATAGTGATGACGAGAAGCCAGATGATTGAAAGCTACATGGTATTCGGCGGAGTTCCTTTGTACCTTAATCTGTTGGATTCCCGTTTAAGTCTGGCTCAAAATATAAACGAGTTATGTTTTAAAGAACACGGTGAACTGAATAACGAATACACCAATCTTTTCCTTTCATTGTTTGATAAACCAGAAAAACACATGGCCATACTTGAAGCATTGGCAAAGAAGAAATGTGGCATGACAAGAACAGAACTCTCAAAGGAATCCGACATCGGAGGAGGTTCGGTTTTAACCAAAGATCTCAAAGAGTTGGAAGAATGTGGATTTATCCGTAAATATTCTGATATCACAAAGGGAAGTACTGATTCCTTTTACCAGCTTATAGATCCCTTCACTCTCTTTGCTATAAAATTTCTTAAAGATAAGAAGTTCGACTCATGGAATACATATATCAATTCCCCGGGATACAATTCCTGGAGAGGGACATCCTTTGAAATAGTCTGCTTTAACCATATAGACACAATCAAAAAAGTATTGGGCATCAGTGGAATAGAAACCAGTGAATTTGCCTGGAGAAGTCAGGAATCAGAAAAAGGCGCTCAGATTGACCTCATCATTTCAAGGAAAGATGGTGTCACCAATCTTTGCGAGATGAAATTCACAAATTCAGAATATGCTCTAGATGAAGATGAATATAAAAAACTCCAAAACAGAGTTACCGACTTTCAAAAAGAGTCCGGTTCTACCGGAGCTATTCATGTAACTCTGATATGCGGAAATGGGTTTAAATATAATAAATATTCTGACATAGCTCAGAATATCATTACCGGCGAGGATTTGTTTGAAAACTAGAAAATATTTAACGTTGGCGACTTTGCAAATTTCCAAAGCCACCAACGTTAATCTTTTTTACCATTACACCTTAAAAATAATTCAAGAAACATCTAGTGAAATTATTTTTAATAAACCGGCATCTAGTCCGTTTCATCCATTACATACACTATCGATCTTATCCAGCTCGTCCTTAGTAAATGTGGTGTTCTCCAGTGCCTTTATATTATCCAAAATCTGACCCGGTCTTGAAGCTCCGACCAGAACCGATGTTATACAGTCATCCTTCAAGATCCAGGAAAGTGCCATTTCCGAAAGTTTTTGGCCGCGCTGCTTTGCTATTTCATTAAGGCTTCTGACAGTATCCCTCTTTTCAATAACAGTACTTTCTTTTAGGAATCTTCCGTCAGTGCGGATTCTGCTGTCAGCAGGAATTTCGTCAAGATACCTGTCAGTAAGGAGTCCCTGTGCAAGAGGTGAAAAACAGATAATTCCTTTCTTAAGTTCCTTCGCTTTCTCCTTGAGACCATTCTTTTCGATAGTTCTGTCAAGAATGCTGTAACGATTCTGATTGATGACAAAAGGAACCTTGAGATCACTAAGGATTGCTGAGGCTTTTTCCAGAGTCTCACCGTTATAGTTTGATAATCCGACATACAGGGCCTTTCCGCTTCTCACGATCTGCTGAAGAGCCCCCATGGTTTCCTCCAGAGGGGTTTCCGGATCCATTCTGTGATGATAAAAGATATCTACATAATCAAGTCCCATACGCTTAAGAGACTGGTCAAGGCTTGAAATCAGGTATTTTCTGCTTCCCCAGTTTCCGTAAGGTCCCGGCCACATGTCATATCCGGCTTTTGTTGAAATGATAAGCTCATCTCTGTAACCCGGGAAAACTTCTTTCATGATCCTTCCAAAATTAATCTCTGCACTTCCCGGCTTAGGACCATAATTGTTTGCAAGATCAAAATGTGTTATTCCGTTATCGAAGGCAGTGGTACACATATTGACCATGTTTTCATAATTCCCGGTATCACCAAAATTATGCCAGAGTCCCAGTGATATCTTCGGAAGCTTCAGTCCCGAAGCACCACATCTGTTGTACTCCATTTTTTCATATCTGTTATTATCAGCGCTGTACATGTACTATCCTCCTGTTTGTCAGCTTTTTTCAGTCGCATTCTTCTTAGGCTGTTTTTTCTTCCTGAATCTGTTCACCAAAGTAATCAGCAGTATCACCAGCGCGATGCCTCCCACAACTTTAGCTATATCTCTCCAGGGGATTACATCCTTGATCATCTGTATATCAAGCTTTCTTTCGCCGGTGACGAAGATCAGGTAGTCGCCAAAGTCTTCCGTTGCCTGTACATTACCGTTTACGGTAAAGCTGTAATTTTTCCATTCCGGCTTATGTACACGGATCTTTCGTTCACTGAGACCGTCCTCCGGAATTTCCACAATGTAGTGGTTTTCCTCCGGCATGCTGAAGCCCAAAACGTCCTCTTCCATAAACTGTCCGTCAACGATAAGTACGGGTTTACTGCTGTCCATATAATTCTGAGGAGCATTCAACAGCGCCACCGGAAGGTAATAGGAAGCATTGACCACGATGTCATCTTCTATAACTGTATCCAACGGCTGATCCCACTGTATAAAGAAACCTTCCTTCTCTTCTACCTCAGGAAATTCCACGTCTTTAAGGAGTGTTCCGGGAGCTGCTTCCTTTATGTCGATAAGATTCCCACCAAGCATAAACTTCACAAGAAGTGTCCCCAGAGGAGCCGGCGACTCTTCAGCCATTCCGGCGTAGTCAATGTTATCGATGGCGCCGTAGTTACCGCCGTAGTAGACATTACCCCAAAGTACATCAGAATCAAGCTTATCGATCTTTCCTGCGACAGAGCCAGCGTACTCTTCATCACCAAGGATAGTGACTGCTGCACTGTTGTAGGTAAGTGTGGTTCCGTATCCTGCGATGCCGCCTACATTCTTTTCACCGGTAATACGGCATCTTGCGGTATTCTGATCAAGTGTTCCATCGGAGTAGCCGGCGATACCACCTACAAAATGTCCGCTTTCTGATTTAACGTCACCTGTATTCTGGTTGCCTGAGAGGTAACCAATCTCCAGCTTTCCGCAGATTCCTCCGGTGTAATTTCCGCGGCCTTCAACATTGGCAAGATTCTCAGAACCCATAAGGATTGCTGAAGCTCCGAAGCTGTAATCGAGAGACCTGTCGTTTGACTTTATTATATCCTTTTCAGGATCCAGGTCATATTCTATGCCGATGGTTCCTGCGATACCGCCTACACCTATGTCGCCGGAAACATTTCCTGCATTTTTACATCCGATGATCCTGGAAGTGGAATTTCCGGGAGCGGAAGTGTCATTGAATACTCCGCCGTTATCCGCAATGTTATTAAGACGGTCACGTTCATTCTTTAAAAGGTCAGTAATGCTGCTGAAACGCCTGTTGATTTCCGACAGATTGTTCAGTACCTCCATGCTGTCATCACGGCCAAAGGCACTTAAGCTGTCAAGCTGAGCAGAGAGACTGTCCAGCTGGGCATAAAGCTTGTCTCCCGCTGCTCGGATAACAGGACTGCTTTTCACGTTTATGTTTATGCCGTTTGAAATGCCTGTAAGTGTTCCTCCCAAGGACGAACTGAACTTTGAAAGACCTGCGGAGGCATTATCCATATCCCCGAGAGAATCAAGAATATTGCTGACTGATGCATTGAGAGCTGCGCTCCTGCGATTAAAATCAGTCTGCACAGTTCCATTTGCAATCAGCTCCCGTTGCCTGCGGAGACCCTCAAGCATAGTGCGGGTGGCTCGTACATTACCCAAAAGACGGTTAATTCTGGTGGCACCTTCGTTAACCCTTGCCTGTCTTGCCTCCGGTACTTCGGGAAGAAGATGGTTCTGTGCTTCAGCTACAAATGCACTGCTGTAATTAAGATCCTCCCGGAGCTGGTTATTCTGGGCTATAAGTGCATTCTTTTCTGCATCAGACATTGAAAATGCATATGCAAGATCGTCGATGGAAGCGCTGAGATTATCTGACATCCGGCTTAAGTCATCCAGACTGTCATCCAGATAGTCCATATCACCGCCTATGTCTCCGACAGCATTAAGCAGTATATCGGTAGTCGAATTAATGGTTTCCGCAAGCTCGTCGAAACGCTCCAGGGAAGCATTGTACATAGTATTTGTTGAGTTCTTGACTTCCGTAAGGGTTCTGGAAATCCCGTTCAGGCGGTCATAGGTGCTGTTGGTCATACCCTCTGTTGTGTTCAGAGTATCTGTCACCAGGACGCTGATCTGATCTATCTCATCAGAAAGAGAAGTTAGCACATCCTTTGAGAAATCCACCGTGATCTCCGGCTGCTGTTGACCTGCGATTCCTCCGGTATCCTTACGCCCGAAGACGGATCCTTTGTTTACTGAGTTTTCGATGGCTCCGCCGTTTCGCCCGGTGATGCCACCGGTATTGTAGCCGATATGGCTATAGCCTGTGTCCCCGGTAGATTCACAGTTCCGTATGGTTCCTGTTCTCAGGTTATATCCCGCAATGCCTCCGGTATCCACCCTGTTCTTGAAATTCTCAACATTGTTAATGTTTTTGGTTATAAGGATATTTTCCAGGATATCCTTGATATCCTCCGTGGAAACGCTGCTCTCCCGAACCGAAGTATTGACTCTTGCGGAGCTGCTGCAATCCTCGATGAGTCCTTCGTTTCTTCCGGCTATAGCTCCTGTAGCATTGTCTCCCTCAAGGCTTCCGGAAACATGACACCCACGGATCACGCCTGTGTCGCCGTTTAATGCAGATAGTATACCGGTCGTGGTCTTTCCGCTCACGTTGCTTTTCACGGTAATGTTTTCCACGAGACCGTAATTCTCTGAAACAAAGGCCGCAGTTTTATCACGCTCCGAAGTGACAACAGAGGAGAGTTCCAGATTCTGTACTGTTCCTGCGGGACCGATAGTGCGGAGCATGGGATTTCCGGATCTTACATTTAAGATCTTATGGTCATTTCCCAGAAAGGTTCCGTTAAAGTAGGAAATCGTTGGAAAAGTCGTTTCATCCGAAAAATCCAGATCCGTGTTCAGGTTAACGGTTATACCGTTGGACCAGACATTAGCCCTGCACTTTTTTGCAAAGCTTTTGTAGTCCTCCATGGAATTTATGATGATGGTATCCTTATTCTCTGAGTCAGTATTTTCAGAGCCGGTACTTATGGAACCGTTGTTTATGGAGTCATCTTTATCGGAACCAGTATCAATGGAACTTACTTCCGTGGTCTCCGGAGCGACTGTCTCAGCCGCATATATCATTCCGGGTGTATTCATCAGCACCGCCGGGATCATCATACAGAGGAGGGCTGTCTTCATTATTTTTTTACTGTTTTTCTTCATGATCAAGATACTCCTCTAAATTCTGTCCTTCATTATCAGCAAGTTTCTGTATATCTCCGGAAATGATGTTGGCCCGCACATCTCCGCGAACGATGCCGTGTACCGTACCGAGGATCTGTCCGTCGATATGTCCATGTATACGACCGTCCACTCTGATGATGCCGCTCTCCTCCCTTGACTTTATCGGTCTCGCAACAGAGAACTTTGTCGCAGCGATGACCTTGTCACCCAAAAGAATGATTTGCGGAAGAACGAACAATACCAGGAACATTGAAAGCATTGTACCTCGTCCGAGACTCTGGCCGATGCCGGCGATGGCTCCGTCAGAGGTCAGGAATCCGATAACGGTTCCCGCAATTGCCAGGATGGAACCCGAAGTGATAATTGTCGGGAAAGCAAAGTTTACTGTTTCAATGATGGCTTCCTTACGTCCCATGGTCTTACGGTTCTCATCATAACGTGAGCCGATAACTATGGCGTAATCGATATTGGCACCCATCTGAATTGATGAAACGATAAGGTAGCTGATAAAGAAAATGTTTTCCTTCATAATGGTCGGGAAGGAGAAGTTAATGAAAATGGATCCCTCGATGACCATGATGAGAAGGATTGGCATGCCCACAGATTTGAATGTGAAAAGCAGGATCACTAAAACGAAGAGAAGTGAAACTACCGAGACGATAACATTATCCGTTTCAAACTGGGTGCCCAGATCCATCTCGGAGGTTGACTCTCCCACAACATATACATGGAGATCCGGGTTTTTATCCATTTCGTCTTCAAAAACGGGATCGATCTCTTTGTGAAGTCCCCGCAGGAAAGCGAAGGTTTCCGCACTTTCCTCCGGAAGATTCAGGAACACCAGCATTCGCTCATAATTCTCGCCCCTGAGCTGTTTCTTTGCCATAACCAGTGTATCGTAAGTATCGTCGATATCTGCCCGGTCTTTTTCATCGAGATCCACATAACCTTCGTCTATTTTGCCGTGAAGGAACGTGAACACATCCAGGAATGGAATCTTGTATTTGTCGATACCTCCTATGATGTGACCGTACTCGTCCTTGTCTGAAGCGTACATGCCGTAAACCATTGCAGCCACATCGTAGTCAAGATCCGCCATCTCCGAAAACTGTCTCGGAGTCAGAGGCTGGGAAACCATATAACCGCCCTTGGCCTCAGTGTTGGCAAGAGAAGTTACGCTCTTTACTTCAGGCATGGCTTCCAGAGAGGCCGCAATTCGGGAAATCTTGTAGTAGTCGTGGCTGGGAACATTGATGGCGATCATGTTGTCGCTGCCGAAGGTGTCCCTGATCATATCCTCAGTAATCTGGGCAGCACTACGGATAGGAGTCTTCAGATTGGAGTAACCGTAAACGTAGGGGCACTTTGAAGAAATGATATAGCCCACGATGATGACCACCAGGAATATGGGAGGTATAAATGCTTTTGTCGCATATGCAAATTTTCCCACGAAGGGTATCTTCGGAACCAGGTTTTTGTGTTTTGTCTTCATCATAATATCGGAAAACAGCACAAGAAGACCCGGCATCAGAGTGAATACCGCGAAAAGACTTATGATGATGGATTTTGTAAGAGTAAGTCCCAGATCTCTTCCGAGACCAAAGCCCATGAAAAGAAGCGCAAGGAGTCCTGAAACCGTAGTAAGGGAGCTGGAGGAAATCTCCGGGATGGAATGACTGAGGGCAATGATGACCGCATCGCGGGTATCATAATACTGCCTCTGTTCCTTAAAATGGTTACAGAAGATAATGGCATAGTCGATTGACAGTGCCAGCTGCAAAACGATGGCCACAGAATTGGAAACGAAGGAAATAGTTCCCATCATGTAGTTGGTTCCCTTATTGATAAAGGCCGCAGATCCAAATGTCAGAAGAAGCACCGGCACCTCTCCAAAGGTTTCCGAAGTCAGAATCAGAACCAGAACCACAACCGCCGCCACTATAACGATGATCAGTTTCATTTCCTCTTCGATGGCTTCAGCCTGCACATCTCCAAGGGTGGTTGAAATATGAAGGTCGTAGGAGCTTAGTTTTTCCTTTAGACTGTTCAGGGAATCCAGACATCGCTCATCAGTTTCCGGATATTTGAAGACAACACTGAAAAGTGCGGAGGAATCATTATAATGCTCCCTTATCTCATCTATGGTGAGTTCTTCATCTTCCTTTGCCACCTCTCCGGAAGCAGGATTCAGATATTCCGGCAGGAAGCCGGCTTCAAAAACACCGGGAGTCTCTTTTATGGTATCGCACACGGAAAAAGCCTCCCTGAGGGAGATGTTCGATACCATGATTTTGGCAGATCCAAAGGTGGTATACTCCTCCTCCATGAGATCCATGGCCTGCCTTGTTTCAGTATCTTTGCTAAGGTAGGCAGAAAGATCATTTTCCACCGACACCCAGTTCTGGGAGAAGAAGGAAAAGATCATGAGAATTGCATAGATCAGGAAAAACAGATTTCGCTTATCCACGATAAACGAACAGATCGTTACCAGGGGGGACTTATGATTCTCCATGGCAGTTACTCGCTTTCATAAAGATTTTTCATGAATTTTTATGTTTAATACGTCATGAATGAAACGCCCGCATGACAACATTAACATAAAAAATCACATGGTAACAGTATACCACTTTACCATGTGGTTTGAGTACGCCAAAGATAGCAATGCGTGTATTTTTTATACTTTATTCCTTATTGCAAAAATACGCAACGCCTGTATCGATATGGTGCAAAGTGGTGACAATGAAAAGATTTTTTAGCTTTTGGTTTTGTGATGATTTGGTGCTAGAATATACGAGCTGTAATTTGAAGTTATTGCTATGGCTATAGTTTCGGTCCCAACAGATCGGAATCTGTATGTCCGGAATTGATTATAAAATTATGTATTTACAGAGGTGCCCTATGAAAATATTTTCAACATTAAAGGAACTTTTTATCTTATCTTTTGCAACCGCCATCATTGCAGCTGCCGTATATTTCTTACTCATACCTACTCATGCATCCATCAGCAGCATATCCGGTCTTGCCATAGTACTGGTTAACTTTGTACCCTTCACCATGTCACAGATAACCATGTTTTTGAATGTCATCCTTCTCATCATAGGTTTCTTCACCTGTGGAAGTGAATTTGGATACAAAACAGTATATACATCTATCCTGCTTCCCATATATCTCTGGATTTTTGAAAAGTTTTTTCCTGCTATCTCCTCACTTACCGGGGATTCACTTCTTGATGTCATATGTTATACTTTCATGGTGAGCATTGGACTGGCCATCCTTTTTAACAGAAATGCTTCCTCCGGAGGACTTGATATCGTGGCAAAAATCCTGAACAAGTATTTCCGTATCGAAATGGGAAAGGCTTTGTCGGCTGCCGGAATCTGCATAGCATTATCCTCATATCTTGCATATGATGTAAAAACAGTAGTGCTAAGCCTCTTGGGAACATATCTCAATGGTATCGTGCTGGATCATTTTATATTTGACCATAATCTGAAACGTCGTGTCTGCATCGTTTCTCCAAAGAATGATGAAATAAGACAGTTTATTCTTAATGATCTTCACAGCGGTGCTACCATTTATAAAGCTATCGGTGCTTATCACCTCGATGAGCACGAAGAGATCATCACCATTGTGGACAAGCATGAGTTCCAGAAGCTTATGACATTTCTTGATACTGTGGATCCCCAGGCCTTTGTTACTGTATATCAGGTTAGTAATATCCAGTACAGACCCAAGAGTCTTCCGGAAAGAAAATTTGCCTAAAAAATCCGGCCGAAACAGAAGTCTCTGCAAATTTCTGTTTTGGCCTATAACAAGGAATTACATATGATGTTGACTATACTTAAAAAGAGCGCCTTAAACACACTAGGATTTGCAATCTGCTGCCTGCTTATATCCCTTATTTTTTATCATAATGTAGCCTGGGTGCGTTTTCTTCTTTGTAATGCAGTCTATTTTATGATCAACTGCGTTATGTACTGGTTTTCCTACAAGAACAGGAAAAAACGCAAACGTGCAGCAAGGGCGAAACGAATAACAAATACTGAAGACTAAAATCAACTATATCTGACAAGAGTCTCCATTTTACGTATATGTTTAACATACAGCTAAAATGGAGGCTCTAAATAATAAAAAGACGGTTCTCTATGTGATAGAGAGCCGTCTTTCATTTGGTTCATAGAATCCTGTTTAATAAAACATGATTCTGACTGTTATTATTTTGTTTTCTCAATAAGTGCCAGTGCCTGCTCAACTATATTATCTGCACATAAACCGAAAGCCTTGAGAAGCTCTCCGGCAGGTCCGGAATGTCCGAACTCATCATTAACACCTACACGCTTAACCGGTACAGGATGATTTTCTGCAAGTACGGAGCATACAGCCTCTCCGAGACCACCGATGATATTGTGCTCCTCTACGGTTACGATCTTTCCGCACTTCTCTGCTGCATCAAGGATAAGCTTTTCATCAATTGGCTTAATAGTAGGCATATTGATGAGATAAACAGATACGCCCTTATCCTGAAGAGCCTTGCATGCCTCGATAGCTTCAGGAACCATGATACCTGTAGCGATGATAGCCACATCAGTACCTTCATTAAGCACTTCACCCTTGCCGATCTCAAACTTATAGTCTTCACTGTGGAATACAGGTGTTGCGGCACGGCCGAAACGCATATAAACAGGGCCTTTCATTTCATAGGCAGCCTTAACCATCTTCCTTGCCTCAACATCATCTGAAGGGCACATAACAGTCATACCCGGGATGGTACGCATAAGGGCAAAGTCCTCACAGCACTGGTGTGAAGCGCCGTCCTCACCTACAGAAATTCCACCGTGTGTAGCACCGATCTTAACATTCAGATGAGGATAACCGATGGTGTTACGTACCTGCTCGTAAGCACGTCCTGCTGCAAACATTGCGAAAGTGGAAACGAATGGTACAAGTCCCATTGCCGCGAGACCGGCACCAACATCTGTCATATTACACTCGGCAATACCACAGTCGAAATGACGATCCGGAAAAGCTTTCTGGAATATGCCGGTCTTGGTAGCACCTGCAAGATCCGCATCGAGAACAACGAGATCTGATGCAGAAGCGCCGAGCTCTTTTAATGCATTACCGTAGCTGTCACGTGTAGCAACTTTCTTTATATCAGCCATGATTTACGCCTCCTCAATTTCTTTGCGGGCAGCTTCAAGTTCAGCCATACCCTGTTCATACTCTGCATCATTAGGAGCCTTGCCGTGCCATCCGGCCTGGTCTTCCATGTAGGAAACGCCCTTGCCCTTTGTAGTCTTCATAAGAATTACAGTCGGTTTCTCAGAGCCTGCATTTTTGTGGAATGCGTCAAATGCCTTTTCAATCTGCTCAAAATCGTCACCATCAATGGTGATAACATTGCAGCCAAATGCTTCGAATTTTGCATCAACAGGAGCTGTATTCATGACATCTTTGGTTCTGCCATCGATCTGCAAACCGTTAAGGTCAACGATGATGCAGAAATTGTCGAGTTTGTAGTGAGCAGCAAACATTGTTGCTTCCCAAACCTGTCCTTCAGCAAGCTCGCCATCACCGAGAAGTGTATAAACACGCATATCTTTTCCAAGATATTTTGCGCCCTTTGCCATTCCGGCTGCAGCTGAAATACCCTGTCCGAGAGAACCTGTCGACATATCAACGCCCGGTACAGTGTTCATGTTCGGGTGTCCCTGAAGATAAGAATCTATGTGACGAAGATTAGGAAGATCGCTTACAGGGAAGAAACCGCGAAGAGCGAGAGCCGAGTAAAGACCCGGTGCAGTATGACCTTTTGAAAGAACGAAACGGTCACGATCTTCCCATTTAGGGTTCTTAGGATCGATATTCATTTCCTTAAAATACAGATAGGTAAACATCTCTGCAGAGGAAAGACTTCCGCCGGGATGTCCGGACTTAGCACCGTGTGTGGCTGTAAGAATACCTTTTCTCACTTCAACAGCTTTGAGCTTCAATTCCTTTAATTCAGAAGCATTCATTTGTGTTGTCATCTCCTTTTTTTTCTGAAATCAGTAGCCGCCCTGTCCTTTCTTAGCAATGGATCCTATCCATCAGATGGTCCGGGGCTGGACCTACCTTCGGCTTAATTGTTTCTGTAGAGTTTACAAATCAGTTTTGCAGCAACTCCTTTATCCGGAAAGATTAACAGTCCGGAGGGGGACTTATGTACCTCTGATAAGTAAACCGTCTGTTACTTATTCTAATGCAAGTTTACTAAAATGTATAGATTTACTATCAAGAATGATATCCTGTTTTACCCACCGGAATTGATTTACAACCATTTGGAGAAATACCAAATGGTTTACCATAGCAAAAAACTTTTCACTTTATTTTTTTGTTTCAGCATAGTTTAAGCTTTCGGATATATAGTATGCCCATCGAAAGCAAAAACGCTTCGTCAGACAAATACACTCTATAACTATAAAGGATAAAAAAATGAAAAGAAAAAATATTGCTATCACAGCAACAACATTACTTACAGCATCTATAATGCTTAGCTCATGCGGCTCATCAGCTTCTTCAACAACAGCAACTACTGTTGAAGCAACACAGGATAACGCAGGAAATGCTATGCAGAGCAACAGACCTGATGGTCAGGGTGCGCAAAACGGTGAAAACGGTCACGGCGAAAACAGTCAAGGTGGTACCGACGGCAATTTTCAGGGCGGTCCGAATGGTGAAGGTGGTCAGGGCGCTCCGGATGGAAATGGCCACGATGGCCCCGGCGGCATAAATGGCGGCGGTGATTTTGATCCTGCTGACGGACACGGCGGTCCCGGAGGAAATGGTCAGGGCGGCCCCGGCGGAATGCCCGGCGGAAACGGCCAGGGCGGTCCCGGCGGAATGCCCGGCGGCGGATCTTCTAAACCCGAAAGCTATTCTTCTGTAAATGATATAACTTCAGACGCAGAGCTCACAGGAAACATCGAATCAACAGGAACAGATCAGAATGCAGTTCTCGTATCAAACGGTGCAACCGCCACCATCAGGAACGCAAACATCACAAGAAACTCCTCTGATTCAACCGGTGGTGACACAAGTTCCTTCTACGGTGTGGGTGCGGCTGTTCTTGCAACAGACGGCACAGCTTATGTTTCCAACTCAACCATCACAACCGATGCCAAGGGCGGTGCAGGTGTATTTGCCTACGATAGGGGTGTCAGCTACGTGGCTGATACAACCATCACTACAGCAAAGGACACATCCGGCGGTATCCACGTAGCCGGCGGCGGAACACTCTATGCTTGGAATGATACTGTAACCACAAACGGCGAGTCTTCAGCAGCCATCCGTTCTGACAGAGGCGGCGGAAAGATGGTTGTGGACGGCGGAACCTATGTTTCAAACGGAAGCGGTTCTCCGGCTGTATACTCAACTGCCGACATAAGCATTAACGGAGCAACCCTTACAGCAAACGGTTCAGAAGCCATCTGTATCGAAGGTGACAATGAGATCAGACTTTTCAACTGTGACCTTTCAGGTAACATGGCTGACCTTTCACAGAACAAGCTTACATGGAATGTCATCCTCTATCAGTCCATGTCCGGAGACTCAGAAGTAGGTAATTCCGTCTTCGAGATGGACGGCGGTACACTTACAGCAAAGAACGGCGGCATGTTCTACTCAACAAATACCCAGTCCACATTCACTTTGAAAGATGTAGACATTACCTATGCTGAAGACAATGACTTCTTCCTCAGAGTTACCGGAAACAGTAATGAGCGCGGATGGGGAAGCACAGGAGCAAACGGCGCAGACACAACATTTACAGCCATCTCTCAGGACATGGAGGGTAATGTCATCTGGGATTCCATCTCTCAGCTTGACTTCTACATGACTGAAGGCTCAGCCCTTAAGGGTGCCTTCGTGGACGATGAGTCTGATGCAGGTAACGGAGGAAACGGCTACGCTTCTGTTTACATCGACAGCACTTCAACCTGGACTGTTACAGATAACTCAACTGTTACAAATCTTTACTCAGAAGGTAAGATCGTTGATGCCTCCGGCAAGACTGTGACCATAGTAGATAAGGACGGAAATGTAATAGTTTCCGGCGATTCAAACTACATTGTGACAGTAACCGGCGACTATAAAGAAAGTGTAGATCTGTCAGGCGCTAACAAGCTTAGCAGCTGGTCAGATTACAAAGTAGAAAAGCCATCTCAGCTATCCTGACTCGCTTAACAATTATAAAAAACACACAACAAACGGAAGCTCTGTTCCATAACAGGACAGAGCTTCCGTTTTAAAATACCATCAAGATTTATATCTTTTTAAAGAATCCTTATATCTGTAAGTGCAACCTGATCGCCTGTCAAAGCCACATATATATCATCGCCTCGTTCCTGATAGGTGAGAATATTTTCCAGAATGATTCCGAGATTTTCCGTACCGAGCTTTACATATCCTTTTTTCTTTATAAAGGATATCGAACACTCTTTACCTCTTTTCATATCCGATTTCCATTTATCCCATCCTTGAAAATCCTTATCCTTTTTCATTGAGAACTTGTTATTTGCCGACTCATCTTCACTGGTGCATTCTCCGTTTATCTTTATGAGTACATGTTCCCTGTATCCGGCCCCATGAACTTTTCCGTCAGGAGAACTGTATAGTATGATTTGCGGGCAGTGCCAGATATCCGTGGCTGTCGGTAATGCCATAGCATGAAAATCTATTCTCAGTCCGTCCTCTATCTTTACTCCTTCTGTGAAAGCAGAATGAAAACGATCCACCTGAACATTGGGCAGATCTGATTCCATCCTGTCGATATAACTCACAGGTTCCATAATCTGATCTATAGAGGTTTCGTCAACGATCTCGCCGGTTTCATTTACCGATATATCTCTTATGAAACAGTTTTCTCCTGTAATCCCTACATAAGCCCATTTTGTTTTATCCTGAAGTGCGATCTTAAATTTAAATCTACGGCCACCCCTCTGAAGCTCCAGTGACATTCGATCCTCATATCTTTCGATGATAATCTCACAGCTTTCCTCTGATCCGGCTGAATCCGACAGGATTTCTTCCATGACTATGCCTCTGGCTCCGGCGGAAACAAAATGCCCGTCAAACCAAAACTCACCATATTCCACATAATGATGCTCCTCTACTGCTTTTGGATCATCATGTACATATCCGTCATTGGAATCAAACAGCACAAGAGAAGGTGCCGAGACGTGATCTCCATACTCACGTCTGAAAATCTCAAATCTTACGGATTTAACATTTTCAGTAGCAAGTATCCCGGCGGAAACCTGTTCTCTGTATCTGCCCACTTCGAGATTCTGCTCTATCACATTTTTAGATCCATCTTTTATCTTTGGTTTTTCTTCATCCATAAGCTTTACTGTATCGCTCTTTTCAGAGTCCCTGTTTGTTCCGGAATTTTTCATAAACCTTTCCGTGATCAGGTAGATGTTTAAACCGATGGATACAACTGCCAATGCCAACACTATATCCGGCCGATATGCACTTACCAGTTCAATCATTTATCCTACGCTCCTTATCACTTCCCCGCATGGATAACAAAAAAATCTTTAAGTCTCTCCAAAAGTTCATCCCTCTGTATGCTCTTCAAAATGTACCCTTCCGGCTTAAGCGCCATAACATCCATAACACTATCCTTATCACTTTTTCCGGTCAGAAAAAATACAGGAATGCGCTCGGTTCTCCCGTCATTTCTAAGCATACCAAGTACCTGTGCCCCGCTTGTCACGGGCATCTCGTAATCAAGAAGCACCAGATCTACCTTGTTTTTCTCCAGGAATTTGATGGCCTGAAGTCCGGAATTAACCATGGATACTTTGTAGTCTTCCTTAAGCCACTGTCTTACAAGCGACAGGTACTGAGGATCATCATCCACTACCAGAAGATGTTTTTTATCTTCTGTCGCTTCAATATAGTTTTCCTCAAAGTATTCACTGACAGTTTTTACAAATGATGCATTGTCTATGGGTTTCACCATAATCTTATAAATATGATCATCCGAAACATGAGAGGAAACATACTCTATATCCTCCTTCTCTCCGATGACTATCAGTTTTCCACCCTTTTTTTCCAGATTATCCGCCATAAAACTCAGCACAGTTTCCTTGGGCCAGGTATCATCCTCCATAAATACCGTTACAAGCTGTGCGTCCTTCCAGCCTTCCTCCATGTCACTGATGACAAATGGTACAAAAATGCAATCCACACCCGCAGCCTTTGCCTTACTTATAAGGATATGAGCTCTAAAGGATTCTCTGGTACTTAAAACAATCATTCGTTTCATTTCTGCACAATTCCCTTTCATTCGTATATCTCTATTGATCACTCATCGAACAGTTTCTCCAAACCATCCCAGTCAAAAGCCCGAAGCAGTCTTCCGACCTCCTTGATCTTTTCTGAGTCCTCTTCAGGAAGTTTATATTCCGATAGTTTCTCAAGTATTGATTCAACCGCATCATAGTCCATTTCCGGTATCACCTCTCTGAGAGCCTCATAAGCTTCATTCAGCTCATCCTTGGATATCTCTTCCCTATCCTCTCCGCTCTCGTTATCTCCCTTAAGACTGCTTAGCTTTTCCTTATACTCCGCATACTCCGTGAGAAGTCTTCCGGTATTGCCGTGTATAAAATCAAGGTCATTCCGGTTTCCGGCATTCTCCAATTGTTCACAAAGCTTTGACAGCTCATGTGCCCCGATTATCCTTGCGGAACTCTTAAGGGCATGTACCTTTATGGTATAAAGCCTGATGTTGTCATTCTCATATGCATCGCTGATGACCTGAGCATTGCCGTCGATGGTGTCCAAAAAGAGGTTCAATGCAAAGATGTAGTTGTTTATTCCTCCGGAATTCTTTATTCCGTCGTCTACATTGATTCCTTCCGTTTCGTATAGCCACTGCATATTTTCCGGAAGCTCTGTAAGCTCTTCATCCTCATGCTTCTTTTCCACCATCTTTATCATTTCTTCAGGAATATGCTTAAGGATCGTCTTTTCCAGTAATTCACTGTCCACGGGCTTGGAAAGATATCCGTTGAATCCTTTTTCCTTATAGAAATCCTCTCCCACGGAGGCATTTGCCGTTAATGCATACACCGGGACCTCAGCATTGATCTTTCTGATCTCCTGAAGAGTTTCGATTCCATCCATACCCGGCATCATATGATCCAGGAATACCACATCAAAGTGATTATCCCGTATCTTTCCGATAGCATCCTCTCCGCTTTCAGAAGTCGTAACAAAAACTTCGGTTGCTTTCAGAAGTCCCTTTATGACATTAAGATTCATAGGGGTATCATCCACAACAAGTATATCTGCGTCAGGCGCTATAAATTGAGGCACATAAGGTCCACTTGCAGAACCTTCCGAACGTTCAATGAAACTGCCCATCGGTGTCGCATCTATAATCTTCTGTTTTACGGTAAGGATGAATTCGGACCCTTCACCGTAGGTACTTTCACACCATAGATTTCCTTCCATCAGTTCCGCAAATCTTCTGGATATATCAAGCCCGAGACCGGTTCCCTGTATACTACTGTTTTTTTCCTCATCCAGCCTTTCATAGGCCATGAAGAGTTTCGGCATATCTTCCTCTTTTACGCCCAATCCCGTATCCTTTACTGAGAATCTCAGCGAAGCCGCATCACCTTCTCTTTCATCCATGGATACCGTGAGACAGAAGCCTCCTTTTTCAGTGTACTTTACCGCATTTGTCAGAAGATTCAGTACTATCTGTTTTATCTTTGCAACATCTCCGTACATCTTTACAGGAAGAAGTTCATCCACCACAACATCGAAGATAAGCTCTTTCTCCGTACTCTTTCCACGGATCATGGAAACTATGGATCTGAGCATCTCCCCGGTATCATAGCTCTGTTCGGTCAGGTGCATCTTTCCTGACTCTATCTTCGACATGTCTAGAAGATCATTTATCAAACTAAGGAGAGCCTCTGCTGCATTTCTAACATCAAAGGAGTAGTTCATCATTGAAAGAAAATAATTCTTCGGAACTCCTTTAGGATCTTCTCTGGTTATCATTTCATTCATGCCGATGATGGTGTTTATAGGCGTACGTATCTCGTGAGATATGTTTGCAAGAAATCTTGTTTTGGCCGAATTCGCTCTTTCAGCCTCATCCCTTGCTTTTCTGACTTCATCATACTGTTTTCTGACGGTTGTCGACCTCATAACCCACCATACAACAGAACCTATGACAACCGAGAAAAGTGTCAGGAGCAAAAACCTTACTATAAGAAGCTCCATGAACATCGGTGCCTTATTAAATAAATATTTATCATCGGATATGACCCGGTCAGTAGCATTATCCAAAATCTGAATATGAAGTACATAATCACCGTATCCGAGATCCGTATATTCCAGCGTTGAGATTTCATTTTTCAGCGCCGTGACTCCATCATCCTCTAAGCCCTCCAGAAAAACTCTGACCTTTGGATTCATCAGAGTATAATCCATAACAGACGGGGCTATCACTATTCTACCCTTTGATGAAGGCAGATGATACGTTCCTTGCTGATCCGGAAGAATCTTTACATTGTCGCAGGTGACACTTCTTACTGCTGTTTTTACTCTCATTTCATCTTCATAGAAATGAGTAAATTTAAGGCGGATAACACCTCCTATTCCTGCCATATAGAGATTTCCATCTTCATCACGATCAAAGTAAGCATTGGCAGTCAATGCAAAAGGAATTCCATTTTCCACTGTGTAAAGTCTATAGTCCTCCACACGGTCGCTTAGCATATCCTCTGCCTTCAGAACATATACTCCGTAAGAAGAAAGCACCCATGCGTTCCCGTTATCCTCAAAAGTGATGTCATAGTTGTTGTTATACGGGAAGCTTTTTATCTGGTTTAATTTTCCATCCTTAAGATACTGAATAGAGTTAGAAGTTATAACCCAGCAAAGGTCATGATCGGGATCATTTACAAGTCTCGTTATGACATCGCTGGTGAGGCCTTCTCTACGTCCAAGGTTCTTAACTTCTCTGTCCTTTATAATGTAAAGGCCGCCACCATCGGAACCTGCCATATAACTTCCGTCCTCCAGGACTTCCACCGTAACGATGACTGTATTGCTTAATCCGTTTTTAGTTCCGTAATACCGCTCCACCTTTCCATGATCAATGACAGCAAGACCTCCATTTGTTCCTGCCAGTACCTTGCCGCTATGATCAAAACATATACTTCTTATCTGATCTGACGGCATTCCGTTTTGAGTTGTGAAATCCTTTATGCTTTCGTCTTTGGAATAACATATGAGGCCCTTGCTCTCAGTAAAGGTACCCACCCAGATATTACCTTCAGGATCTTCCTTTATACAACGGACTCTTGCATTACCGACATATTCCGTAAGACTGTTTTCTAAACGTCCCCCCTCTTTACTTATAAGCCTGAGTCCATATTCCGTACCGATGTAAATATTGTCACCTGATACGCATACCGCATTTGTTACTTCATCGGGAAGACCAGCTTTTTTACTGATATCCACAAAATTGTTTGTTACCAGCTTCATGGCTCCCTGTGAAGAAGATGCCACCCAGAGGTTACCCTGATAATCCGAGGTTACCATCTCAATGTTCTTTGTCACAGGTATATCGGAAACAGCTCTGAACATATAGTTTTTGTCCAGATAACCCATGGCCAGTGTGGATGAAACCCAGACTCTTTCACAGTCATAATTAAGCCAGTGAATATTGCCAAGCGCCGGAGTAGGTATAACTTTCATCCGTTCCGCTGTATCGCCAAAATGGCCATAGTATATCTTCCCGGCATCCGTTCCGAGATAGACAGTTCCCTCATTTACAGGATCAGCAAGGATCGTAGTTATCATTTCCTGAATCAACTCTCCGCTCTTATGGATTTCATTCATGGAACTGTTTTCTATAGTGAACACAGTCCCCTCGAGAGTCTGGCCGTAAATTCTTCCTGCAGCATCGCGATCCAGCCTCAGCACTCTCTCTTCACCCAGACTGTCGTTGATCACCGAGTGAAGCTTCAGAGCTGAATCCGCATAGCAGATTCCCGCTGTGGTCCCTATGTAAACATTACCCTCATTGTCCTCAACAAATGCACGAATAGACGAAGAAGGTATGCCCTCCTCATAAGTTAACCGGGCAAATTTCCCACCATCCATAACCACAACGCCGTTATCATTGGTGCCAAACCATATCCTGTGTCTGCTATCCTCAAAGATGCATCTGGCACTTGTGATTCCCGTGGAAGGATCCACTCTCACAAAGCTTATTCCGTCATAACAGATAACTCCACTGTATCCGCCTATCCACACATGTCCGTCACTGTCTCCAAGTATATACATGGCATCCGATGTGGGAAGCCCGTTTGCCGCATCATAAATCGCGGAAGTATATGACACGCCTTCATACTGACCTGTTGCAGCATAGCCACCGCCATATTCTCTTCCGATATCCTGCAAATCAGAGCCCTGCGCAGAATCTTCAGCATATACATTTTCTTTATTTATAAATAAGCACAGTAGTAATAGTGCTGTCACAAAAAACAGACGATTTAAACTGAGGTTTTTTTTCATGGCGTAACTCCCTCATTGTACTTTCGCAGTATTACTCTGACCTCCGGCATCGATTCCAAAAATACTTCCACGCACTTAGGATCAAACTGGGTTCCGGCTCCCTCCTGAAGCATATCTACAACTTTATCAATCGGAAAAGCCGGTTTGTAAACTCTTGGTGATGACAATGCATCAAATACATCCGCCAAAGCCATGATCCTGGCAGATAATGGTATAACCTCACCGTACAACCCCTCCGGATATCCCTTTCCATCCCATCTTTCATGATGGAAGGCCGCCATATTCCTTGCTTCCTTCAGATAGCTTTCGCCGCCTACTCTTGTTATGGTTTTTTCGATAATGTTTTTGCCGGCAGTGGTATGTGTCTTTATTATCTCATATTCCTCATCTGTGAGCTTTCCCGGCTTTTTCAGGATCTCATCGGGAATGTTGATCTTTCCTATATCATGAAGAGGTGCACTTCGTACCACATCCGATATGAATTTAGGGGTTATCTTGCCCGCATAATATCCTTTCTTCTGAAGGCCTTCTACTATGATCTTCACATAAGCCGCGGTTTTCTGAATATGAGCTCCCGTATCCGAATCACGATTTTCAACGAGATCCGCCATGGTGATAATGAGACCGTCCTGCATCTTAAGCGTCGAATCGGAAAAACGTCTCAGACTCCTCATATTCTCAGTTTGGTCCGAAGCCATATTACAGATCGTATGATAAAGCATCTCTACTTCATCATCCGTACGGATATCTATACGTCGCATACTCCTTACAGCATTGTCAAGCAGGGACTGTTCTCCTCCTGCTGCTGCGAATTCCTCAACCATTGCAACTATAGAATTTATAGGATAGGTTATATGTATTCCGGTTGTCCATATAGCATACGAAATAATGAGTATCAAAAATCCCAAAAGGCTTAGTATCACTCTCAACATAAAATCCTGCATGTAATCTGCTATATAATCTATAGACACATCTGCAAATGCATAGCAAGCACAGTTCCCTTCCTCATCCATGATAGGAAGCGAAACTGTTGCCGTCCAGTTCGTAGGACTTTTCATTTCTATGACAGGAATCCTCTCCCCTTTCAAAAGCTGTTCATGATATGGCACAAAATCCTCATACAATGGTACAAATTTTCCCGGTTCCTTTGCTTTTAATAACTCGAGATCTGTACGAGCTTCATATTCCTTCTTTTCATCCAGATCAAAAACTGATATAAGAACGTCCTTATCGACCTTTGAGATGTGTAGATATCTCACGCCCGGAGCATTATCCCTTATGTGATACAAAAGCTCTTCTGTTTCAAGGTATCCCGGTGCATCCTTACCATCTCTGATATATTCATCAATCATTTCAGGATTCACGACATATGATGCAAACTCTGCGGCATGGTATGCATTCTCCGTTTTTTCCTTGATAGCATTGCTAAAGTACTGCCTTATACCTATAAAACCAAGGGTAGATGACACCGCAAGAGAAACCAGGACAAAAGTTATGGCAATCCTGTTTCTCATGGAAAAATTTATTTTATCGCTCAGGGAATCCATCCGGGTTATTTCATTCGATGTCAGAGGCTTTTGACGCCATCCACCGTTTTTGATCCTCACCCTTAAGTCTTCCGGAAATACAGAAAGAACGAGCCTTACTATCGTCAGAGATATAGCACTGCCGAAAGTACCAAACATTATCTCTATGATCACAAACAGCGCAAATCTTGCATATTCCTGAGAAACTCCAAGTTTTTCCAATATAAGAATCGTAGACTGGTTCTGTGGTCCTCCCAAAAGCACCCATTGGGTAAAAGAACTGACCAGGCCCAGGATGATTCCCATCATCATAACAAAGATAAGACAGTCTTTTACCTGTTTTATGTTTCTGTTTCTTGCAAACCATGCGCCGTACATGGCGATAATGGCATTTACAAAGGCAAAGTAAATTGCATTTTCATTAAATGCCAGGCACAATGTATCCGTCAGAACGCCTGTCACTATACCAGGAAAAATCCCGGCCACCATGGAAACCCAGATTGTCCCCAAGGTATCAAGATATATAGGCAGTCCCGATTTATATAGTACATATGACAGAAGCACATTGATCGCGATACCTATGATGACTGTCACTATACGGAACATCCTGTCCTTTGAAGTTTTATGAGAGTATCCCTTCACTATGAACCCCTCCGCTTAAGAGAATATATCGACATGTTTAATAAAGCTCATATAGTAGAAATGTCGGCGTAAATTCTGGTTTTATGACAGT
This sequence comes from Oribacterium sp. FC2011, assembly GCF_000701645.1. NCBI lineage: Bacteria > Bacillati > Bacillota > Clostridia > Lachnospirales > Lachnospiraceae > Oribacterium > Oribacterium sp. FC2011. The sequence goes on along the minus strand of NZ_JNJM01000007.1, from coordinate 101,055 downwards.
ATTGCAGACAAAAAAATAAGTCGGTTCTCATAAAATGAGAACCGGCCTTATTTCTTCGGCTGAATGTATTTTTCCCAATTATAATCCCATAAACTCGCCATAGATCATGACTGCATTCCTCACACAATCATCACAGGCGCATAACGGTTTTCCGTCTGTTATGGCTTTAAGATCTCTGCATTTTAGAGCTCCGCATCTTCTTTGGAACTCTTCCTGAATTTTCTTTGTTGCCATAACAGCACCTTTACCTTCTGTTTTGAGGCCTGCTATCATTGCTGCACCTATCATGGCTCCGCATGTGGCTTCCATATTGCCCATTCCCGCAGCAAATCCGGAGGATATCTGTCGAAGCTGCTCTTCAGTAAGTGTAGTTTGGTCAGCTAATACTTTTGTCACTGCCTGCGAACAGTTGCATACTCCTGAGCCCTTTAATTCCGCAGCTAATTCTGCTCTTTCTTCTAATGTCATTATTTTAAACCTTCCTTTGCCTTAATCTTACAAATACCCTGAGTCATCGTTCCCATAGGACAGAACGAACACCAGGTTCTCTCTTTGTACAGGGCCATTACTATAAGTCCTATAAGTGTAGATGTGAGCATCAGACTGTAGAATCCAAATCCAAACTGAGCTACCCAGTCAGGGAATACGCTTCCGTTATAAGCCCATTGCCATGGTACTCTGAATGTCCAGAAAAGCTTTATTGCTTTTCTTAGTGTCCCTGCTCCGGAAAACACCAGATATGTCTGGAATACCATGGTTCCGAACATAGTGAGGAAGAATAACAGAAATCCATACCTGAACCATTTTGATGATAGCCATTTGGGTGCAGGCTTTCCTCTTGAACATTTAAAATTCCTGCCAAGCACCCAGAAAAGCTGTCCTCTTCCACACATGTGGTTGCAGAACCATTTATTACCGCCGACAGCTGCAAAAATAAGCGGCAAAATAAAATCTATCATTCCGAGCCATGCAAATAGGATGTTGAAAAATCCAAGAGCAAAATAGATTATTGACCAGATCCAAAGGTAGTCATACCAGTGTTTTTTCTTATTTACTGCCATTTTCCACCTCCGTAACCTTTATTGAACCCGCAGGACATGCCTTTTCACATAAACCACAGCCCACGCATTTACCGGTATCAACTACCGCATAACAGCCTTTATAAATAGATATGGCATTTCGTGGGCACTGCAGGGCACATACCCCGCAGGCAACACATCTGTCTATATCATTAACAGCTTTTCTCATTTTCAATATCCTCTTTCTGCATTCGTATCTTATGCTATTTCCTTTAACTTTATTTGACTACTTGTGTTTCTCAGTTGATAACCTTATTATATGTGGTATAGAAAATATATCAAGTACACAGTTTTTATTTACCTGGTAAGGAAAAGTATACCATGAGAAAAAAAGAGAACCATGAACCATTATGCGAAGATATAGCCGGACAGAATTGCGGTCTAAAAAGAATAATTGATAAGATTGGCGGAAAGTGGAAAATAATGATCCTTTGCGTCATTGATAAGAATGAAGTAGTGAGATACGGGGAATTGAACCGCTCCATACATGGGATCACTAACACCATGCTCGCTAACTCATTGAAAGAGCTGGAGGCAGACGGGCTTGTCGAAAGAAAACAATATGACGAGATGCCTGTCCGGGTAGAATACAATCTAACCGAAAAAGCAAAAAGCCTCATCCCCATCCTTCTTGAACTGAAGAAATGGGGTGAGGATAATCTGTAAAAACTCATCTTCCTTTATCATGGCACTTAATAAATCTTCCGAATACTTCACCGGCCCTTCGCAGATCATTTCCTGATACTGCTTCATCTTTTCAGGACTTTTATACTGCTCCAGCATAAGCATCTTTCGGAAAGCCACGGCGAATTCATTTTTTGTCCAGAAATCAAACTGATTAACAGCAAAACAGCAGAACTCATGAAAGCTGCGGTTTTCATACGAATCAGCCTGAGCCCTTTCGGCATCAAGCTCTGTCATTTCTTCCAATATCTTATCGTATATCTCCTGCTTACTGACAAAATGTCTATAGAGAGCTCCTTTTGTGATGCCAATCTCTTCCGCGATCATGCTGATAGAAACCGCATCATAACCGCGTTCAGCAAAAAGTCTTAGTGACACCGGTCAAGAACACTCATCACATCCAGCGTTTCCCTGGCATACCTTTCCCATTCCCTGTAATCTTTCTCATCTATGATCCGGGCAAAATCAATGAATTCCCGGGTCATTCTGTGATGAGTCTCCGACGGGATAAATTCTTCTATTATTGTTTTCCGTGTCATGGCACCTGCTGCATCCTTTACAAGTTCACCGCTGTCATCAACAGTCACGATAGTAAGATTCGGTGCAACATTCGGCTTTCCATCAATCTTCATATAACCCTTTTCACCCTGAACAGTCACAAAACAGGGACTGTCAGAATCTTTGGCGCCGGTGCATACAGCAGAGAATCCGTCATATTCCATCACCAGAGTTCCTGAGGTGTCCACCCCGTTAAATCCTCTGTTCGGATGATACGAAACCTTTTCAGGTCTTCCGAACAGCTCCGCGGCATAATGGATGTTGTAGACATTGATATCCCTAATAGCACCGCTCAGGCATGCAGGATCAAAGGCAGGGTCAACATCTCCGGCAAGATATCTGTCATATCGGCTGGAATACTGAGAATAATTGGCCGTCATCATGCGGATCCGTCCGAGTTTTGGCAATGCCTCTTTCATCTTAAGGATCACATCATTGTGAAGGACCGTAATTGCTTCGAAAACAAAACAGCCCTTCTCTTTTGCAATGTCGATCAGTTCTTTTGCCTCCTGATAATTTCCGACAAAAGGCTTTTCAAGTATTACATTTATACCTTTTTCCAGTGCCTTCTTTGCATATTCAAAATGAACCATGTTTACCAGTCCGATATAAACCGTATCCACATGACCACTATCAAGCATCTCATCATAATCAGTGAAGACTTCAGTAATACCATATTTCTTTGCAAGCTCTACTCCCTTTTCACGGCTTCGAGGTCTTGCAAATATCGACATTAGATTTATATCTTTGACCGGCTGCATGGCAAACAATGCATCAACTACAATTTTACCTGTTCCAACTATACCTAAATTCATAATGATTCCTCCTGCAAGGTTCACTAGAGCCTTTTTTCCTTGACTAAATTTTTTATAGCGGTCTTTACACCATCAAATAATACCCCGATGCGAATAAAAAATATCATTGCTGTCCTGTCATCATAACACTATAGCTATGATTTTTATATATAATACTTCTCTTCTACACTAGGAATCAGGTCAATGCCAAGTCTCGGTTCATTGTGATAACCATTAGCCGCCATGATGATTTTTCAATAACCCGTTTGTCCGAAACAGACATATCGTTTTTTATTAAGCTATGCGATTATAAGTACATGTTAATTTTTTAACGTTATTTATTGTAGTATGAAATACGGGAGAAATATCATGAAGAGAAAAATCATATCAACTGTTCTCATCGCAGGAATGGTTATGACAGGATGCGCTGCCACAGGAACTCCTGAGGCAACAACAGCAAGTACAACAGAAGCTGCAGGCGAAACCACAGTAGCCGCTGAGACAAGCGAAGAAACTCAGGCAGATGGCACTGAAGCCGACGGCGATCTTAAGGACGGAAGCTACGACATCACTGTTGACGGACGTAACGGAAAAATGACAGTTACCACAGTTATCAAGGATGGAGCTATAGCTGAAGTAACCATCGGCGACAACACAGAAACCCCTGAAGTTGCTACTACAGCATTGGAGCAGCTTCCCAAGGCTATCGTTGATGCCGGCACACCTTTTGTTGATGCCGTTACCGGAGCAACCATTACCTCAGATGCCATCATGGAGGCCGTAAAGGGTGCCATTACCGCAGCCGGCGGAAATCCTGACAGTTTTTCAAAGGATACAGGCACCAACAAGTCAACTGCGGTAAAGGAACTTGAGGCAGATGTAGTTGTAGTTGGAGCAGGTGCAACCGGTGTTTCCGCAGCTCTTACCGCACAGCAGAACGGTGCTAATGTAATCCTCCTGGAGAAAGCCGCAACTCCCGGTGGTGTATCCATCATTGCAGGTGGTCCTATGGGTATCGATTCAAAGGATCAGCAGGAGGCAGGTGTTGCAGGAACATTTACAACCGCTGATGTTCTTAAATACTGGCAGGATTATAACTGCTGGATGGATGACGGACAGCTCTTCTATAACATTTCCAACCGCTCCGGAGAGACCATCGACTGGCTCGAGGAGAACGGAATGGAATTCACCTTTATGGGTACAGAGCAGGCTGCTCACGCTGACGGTTTCCAGACCTATCACATCTACAAGGATCAGGAGAACAAAGCAGGCTACTACACAACTCTTATCGATAAGTTTACAGAGGCCGGCGGCCAGGTTTACTTCGAGACACCGGCAACCGAACTCAAGGCTGAGAATGATGCCATCACAGGTGTTATCGCAACTGCAAAGGACGGCACAACCTACGATATTTCCTGTAAGGCAGTTGTTCTCGGAACAGGCGGATTCGGTGCCAATGCCGAGATGATCGAGGAAGAGGTTGGATTCCCTCTTGAGACATTTACAACAGGTACTCAGACCGGTGACGGCGCTACCATGTCACGTGCCATCGGTGCAGGAAAGGGCAAGACTATCCAGCAGTATCACGGTGTAACCTCTTATTCAGGTATCCAGACCGGTCAGGGCAAGGATGAGATCGCAAAGGCTATCTACATGCCTACAAGCGTTTGGGTAAACAGACGTGCTGCAAGATTCTGTCCTGAAGACCTCAACTATGACACAGCTCTCTGCTCAAATGCGGCAGCTACACAGGGTGAATATTTCTATTCCATCATTTCAGAGGATATGGTAAAGGCTCTCGAAGAGGGCGGCGCAAAGGCACTGGATGTTGATACAGCAGTAGCTTATGAGCCTACCATCCCTATGTTCTCAATTGATGAAGGATGGACCGAGTTCCGTGCAGCTCTCGAGGACGGAGTTTCAAAGGGCATCGTATTTAAGGGTGCAAATGTTTCCGAGCTCGCAGCAAACATGGGCATCGATGCTGAGACTCTTGAGAAGACATTGGCAGACTACAACGCATCCTGCGAGAATGGCGTAGATCCTGTATACGGAAAGGCTTCTAAGTATTTGAAGAGCCTTGGAGACGGAACACTTTACGCAGTAAAGGCAAGACCTGTTTCACTTGGTGGTATCGGCGGAGTTCTTGTTAACTCAAACCTTCAGGTAATCAAGGATGACGGAACTGTCATCAAGGGACTTTATGCAGCCGGAAATGATGTTGCAGAAATGTTCAACAATTCTTATCCTTTAGTTGAGGGTGTAACTATGATGAATGCACTCTCAGGCGGAAGAATCTGCGGTGAGGAAGCTGCACTCTACGCTAAAGGCTGATTGAATGATCACCTTAAAAGAAAATTAAACCCTACTGTTCCTGAAACATTGGTCAAATCTTAGCTAACCATCACCGGCGGATTGAGCAATAAATTGTGGGCAGAAAAGATTAGACGGAAAAAAGCACATGCCAAATGCTTTTTCTCCGTCTTTTTTGTTATAATCATCCTTATGAATAAACAGGAATTATTTGAAATAATAACAAAATCAAAGGATCTGCAGAGTTTCGTGGATGCCTGCGCCTTAAACATTAAAAATCCTTTTTGGATAATGGATGGCTCTTACAGGGTTCTGGCCCAATCACATGATCCGGATGCCAGGGATTATCTCATCGATTTTGACGCCGGCAAAACCATGGAAAGAGTTAATGCCTGGGTTGATAACGGACTTCTGGAAAAAGTAAGCGGAAATCGAAAACCCGTTTTCTTACATGATGATCATATAGATGAAGACATTGTGATCATGGATATCATTTACGAGAGACGACCCATAGGAAAACTCACCATTGTTCTCCATGAAAATATGACTGAAGACGAAGTCATCAATATAAGCAATGCCGCTGCCGTGTATCTGAGGGTCTCATCGGAAACACCGGGAACCACCTATGAGCAGGCATTGGCATTACTCTTACAAGACACACCGGAATCAGAACACACCGGACGAAAAATCCTTGAGAATGTAGGATACCTGGGAAAGCCGCCCTATCATATAGTTAAGGCTGATGTTAAGGACAAAGAACGCATCGAGATACTCCGGGCATTCCTTGTGGATATAAGAAGCTCCGACCCAACGCTTGTCGGTGCCATAATCAGCAACCAATGCTATATTCTTCTATGCAATGGGCATGATATACCTGACCGGCTTATCAGAAAAAAAGTACGGCTTGGATACAGCCTTCCCTTTGCGAAATTACATTTGGTAAAATCCTATGCGATCCAGGCAGCCATAGCTCTTCTAAACGGAAACGGTAAAGCCGAATACTTCACAGACCACTATGATGCCTTTCTTCAGGAATGCATACGCCTTGGTTCCGGTGATAAAGCGGGAACCTTCATCATGCCGGAAATGCTTGAAATACTGAAGTATGACGCGGAATATAAAACAGAATATTTCGAGACATTAAAACACTATGTTCAGCTTAACTGCTCCAAACAAAAAACCGCAGACGTCATGAACCTCCATCTCAATACTGTAAAATACAGGATCAATCAGCTGGAAAAGACCTTCGGGATTGACTTCACTAAGATGGATGCAATATATGTGTCATTAGCTGCTGCGAAGATATGGATCGGATAAACAATGCCGACATTTTCAGGTGATACCCAAACTTTTCTCGATGGGTTAATAGTTTAAGCTTGAGAGAGAAAAAATGGCTCATCCGACAAAAACGGATGAGCCATTTTTTCTTTAATTTATTAATCTTTTACGAATTCATCTCTCATTGGATTAAAGCAATCAAGCAGTATACCCTCCTCAAGACACACGCATCCATGCTCAATTCCGTTCTTCTTTAAAAGAGTATCTCCCGCACTTACTATCTTCTTTTCTTCACCTATTGTGAATTCAAACTTACCACTGACTATGTAGGTGATCTGGGTATGTGGATGAGAATGCATGGCACCGATACCGCCTTTTTCAAAATGATTCTCAACCACCATCATTTCGTCGGTATAACTGAGAATCTTTCTCTTTACGCCTTTACCGCACTCTTCAAAATCTATATCCTTATTGAATGTCCATATTGCATTTTTGGTATTTTTCATGTGAGCCTCCTTAAGGTTTCTTTTTTATAATCATATCCGAATCCTGAGCCACCTGCAAAATCTTTTTTTCCTTTAGCTTTATCTTTTTCTTTTTATTCATCTTTCAACCTCATCAATCCATCTATTTCCTTATAAAATCGGTATCCTTCTCAGGCATTCCGTCATCAGATATGTAGCGCTCTAACCTTGTCCTCAAACTTTATTATTTCAAATTATACTCAAAGAAATCCTTAATCTTATCAAAAGGTATGGCTTTCTTATCATCTCAGATACTCTCCTTATACGGATCTGCCCATTTCATAAGCTTCCTTTAATGCTTTGTGTCCTTCGATATCGCCTTGGTCATTTACACCGCCGGCAAAAACCTTTCCTTTGAACTCTGCCTTTTCAAAACAGTTTACCCAGCCCTGTACGCCACCAACAGCATGCTCGTCTACATAATCCTCATCTTCCGCAGCCACAGACAGCAGGTAAACATCTCTAAATTTATAATCTCTTGGGTAAAGAGAATTTGCACGGTCTATCATGGTCTTCATCTGTCCGCTCATCTCGTAGTAATAGATAGGTGTAGACCATACAACCACGTCTGCTTCCAAAATCTTTTCAGTGACCTCATTTGCATCGTCTTTGATAGTACAATATCCCAGCTTCTGACAGGCAAAACATCCGGTACAGAAACCGATATTCTTTCCTTTTAACGAAACAACTTCCACTTCGTTTCCGGCATCCTTTGCCCCAATCGAAAAGCTATCTGCAAGTTTGTCAGAATTGCTATCTTGTCTTAAACTTGTTTCAATTATCAATACTTTCTTTGCCATAAGTCCTCCTAATTTATGCCTAATGTGATAGTGACATCACCATTGCTTAGCAATTTTTCAAGTTCTTCCTGTGATAAATTAATCTTTCCAAGTCTTGTATACGCCCATGAATTAGAAGCGTTTGCTGTGCCATTTCCACATGCCGTAAAAATACATATAAGAATCAGCCACAGGACCAAACTGATATTTTTTCTTAGCATATAATCCTCTCTTATTCGGAGAAAGCTTTACTGTCTTCAAAACTTTTCGACATCTTCACTATACATCCTGGAGTTTACTCCAGGTCAATAGGCTTTCTTCATTTTATTTCTAAAAAAATTCTAAAATAAAAGTGAGTGGCAAACACGTATGCCACCCACTTCTGCACCTGATATATTATGTATTTCTTTCCTTCACTTCAAGCTCCAGCCGTTTGATTTAAATAAAGATGATTGAGCCCATATTATCTGATCATCGGTTTCCACAGGATTACCGAATATTTTATACTGATTATCTGATCAAAGCCTGTAGCAGAAAGCAAAGCTTAAATCACGCTTTGTTGAATTTTTCTTTGCCCTGCCTGCATTTTGGACATTTCCAATCATCCGGTAAATCCTCAAAAGCTATACCGTCATTTTCAGCAGGATCGTAAATATATCCGCAAACCGTGCAAACGTACTTACCAGTTGCCTTACCGACCGAAATCTCACCTACAGGCTTACTCTCCGGAGGATTATCGAGATCGATAACCTTCTTCTCTTCGAGGTTCTCATATCCCAGCGGTGTATGTGTAGAGAGATATACCGTAGGGTTGTTCTTTATAAATTCCCGTACCGCATCCAGAGTATCCCTTGCAGCTTTAACATCCTCAAACACAATGGAAAGCTTGTTTTCATAAAGTGCTTCATCTGTATAGGTTACATCCCCATGGATCATGTAAAACAGATTACCGTCCTCCACGATCACAATGCTGTTGCCTGTTGTATGTCCCTTCGCCTCAATAAACCAGACCCCGTCGGCAATCTTCTTTGAGGCTTTAAAGTTCTTATAGGCTCCATCCGTAAAGTCCACGGGCACAACATTTGAAAATGTTTTAAGTTCATCTGCCTTGCATTCTTCTCTTGCAGCATAAATCGTTGCATTTGGAAAAGCGCGCAATTCTCCGGTATGATCGGCATGTTTATGGGTTATCAGAATTTTGCTGATCTGCTCAGGCTTATACCCGGCATCAGCAAGTGCATCCACATAATTTGCCACTTTCTTTCCCATATAAATCATGGTTTTCTCATCCGGCACCTGTTCCGGCATTTCAGAAGGCACACCAGTATCTACAAGTATGACTTCACTTCCGGTATCGATCACATAGTTCTGAAGGCTCGACCGATATTTTTTGCCCGGGTCTATACCCTCTTTTCCTTCTCCGCCAAATGCAAGGAACTGTGTCATGAATCCATTTTCAAATAGTTTTACAGCTTTAATGATCATTCTGTTTCCTCCTGCGAAAAGCATTTTTCTCCTATAAGTCAACTAAATATATAGTCGGCCCAATTATCAGAACACATAAGCTGACTTGCCCATTAATGAGTCATGATCACCTGGTCAGAATATTTATCATTTATTTCTTTAAGCTTTAGGTGTTTTTGTCACTGCTTATTATGTCAGGTGTGAAACCCTGAGCCAAGGCTTCCTTACACACGTCAAGATCGAAGTTGCTGCGACCATTGCAGGCATCAAATAAAACGCCTCTTTCTTTCGCCTTCCAAAGTCCTTTCAATACCTTTCCGTCATTTCCCAGACCTTTCCAAACTTGAAAATAATGTTGGGGCAAGTCTGTTTTTACGTAAAAACAGAAAGATGATTCCTACAGCGGCAGGACAAATATATTTGAGATTTGCTCATCAGGTTGCGGAGCTGGAAAATAACGCTTTGCTTCAGATACAGGATTTAGATTCACATAGTTCCGTAATTATTGTTTATCATCTTTCATCTTATTGAGCTCATCGTAATAAGTCTTGTATCTGTAAGCTGTCCTACGGCTGCATAAACCGGTATCTACAATCTCCATTATGGTCTTTCCACTTTCATACTGGACAACGAAGTCGTTATAGCCCTGCATCCACTGCTCGTCATGTTTCTTTCTTCCGCCGATTTTTCTATTTTTGTAGTATTCAAGTTCTTCTTTGAGCCTTGCGTTTTCGTCTTCCAACTCTTTGATTCTTTTTAAAGCATCTTCAATTGTCATTTTTTTCATGATATCGCCCCTTTCTGTGCCATATGCACTGTGACACAAGCATAGCATTGAGTGAATTTTGTGTCAATATATTTATGGCATATCTCCTGAAAAACATAGCGCATTGCTTTTTTTAATGTCATTCCCGAATGCCTACCATATAAAACCCCGCTGCAGAACATTATTATAGCCGGTTTGTTTATTATATAAAGATGATAGAGTGCATATTATCTGATCATCGGTTTTCAGAGGGTTGCCGGCAGATTTGGGGGCTGCCGGCTTTAGAGTAGTAGTATGAAAAACTTCTATAGGGTTCAGATGTATCTCATCTGATGGTCATATATTATCACCATTAGCTGAAAGGAAACTGAAACAAGACAGCTTTATCATCGAGAGAACTACTTCTACGTTACAGACTCTCTTTCAGAATCTGTACAATCTCATCTCGGGTAAGTACTTTGTATCCGCCTTCAAGAATAAATGTACCGTCAGCGATACCTTCGATCATATCCTCTGTAGCTCCGAGTTCAGAAAGACTCATGGCTACACCAAGTTTCTTCATCCAGTTTTCCATTGCTTCGAGACCTGCCTTTGCAACTTCCTCATCAGACTTGCCTTCTGCGCATATATCCCAAACTTCCATTGCAAATCGTTTAAACTTCTGAAGTCCATAAGGCATGATGAATCTGTAATATGGCAGTGATACTGCGGAAAGTGTCATTCCATGTGTTGCATCGGTATATCCTCCGGCAGACTGTCCGAGCATATGCACCATCCAGTCAGTGGTCTTTCCTCTTGAAATAAGCGTGTTCAGAGCCCAGGTTGCAGTCCACATAATATTTGATCTTGCTTCATAATCTTCAGGATTCTCGATAGCGATCAATGAAGAATGAACAACTGACTTCATCAGAGCCTCAGCAATGTAATCGCTGGTATTGTCGTCTTCCCCTGAGAAGTACTGCTCGCAGATGTGATTGAAAATATCATATATACCTGCCACCATCTGTCTCTTCGGAAGACTCATGGTGTATTTCGGATTAAGGATGGAGAATTTTGGCATGACCTCCTCACCGAATACATGCCCTATCTTTTGATGAGTCTCATGATTAGTGATAACAGAACCGGCATTCATTTCCGAACCGGTACCTGCCATTGTGAGGATACAGCCTACAGGAACGATCTCGCAGGTCGGCTCCTCAAATCGGATATAATATTTCTCCCATGGATCTTCATCACAGTGGACTGACACTGACACTGCTTTTGCATAGTCACAGCATGAACCACCGCCAATTGCCAAAAGCAGGTCAACATTATTCTCTTTGGCAAGCTTAACACCTTCGCGAAGCTTAGCTACTGTAGGGTTAGGCATTACCCCGGAATCTTCAATGATATTTTTCCCATTTGCTTTAAGAATTTCAACAACAGCATCATAGATACCGTTCTTCTTTACAGATCCTCCACCGTAAATGAGCTGTACATTTTTCCCGTATTTTGGAAGTTCCTCATTTAAATACTTTAAAGAATCATCTCCAAAATAGAGCTTTGTTGCATTCTTGTAACTGAAATTTCCTAACATTTTTTATCCTCCTAAATTTATTCCCAGGTCAGTTTTCCTGTTTTTTGTGCTATTTCGTATCTGCCTATCTTGTATTCAAGTTTTTCCAGTGCAATATCATACTTCTTCCTGTTTTCTAGGATCTGCTCTCTTACTTCCTTAAGCAGATTTGTTCTGGCATCTATGGTGTTATCGCCTTCCCGGAATAACTTCACATATTCTATCAGCATTTCCACCGGAACTCCGGCATCACGCATACAGACGGCATTCTCCACCCATCCGATGTCAACTTCCTGATAATCCCTGATTCCCCCGGCCGTTCTTGTAACCTCAGGGATAACACCGACTCTCTCATAATAACGGAGCGTATCCGGAGTCAGATTGTATTTTTCACATACTTCTTTGATGGTCATGGTTTTTCTCCTCGTCTATTGATGCTGTTTTTGAGTCTTAATATCTGACATACAGTTGCCTTTCTGATTGTCTCCTGTATTTCCTTGTGTCCTCTGGTCAGGCACACTTTTCCTTTCCGCCTACTATGATCTTTCCGTTGGAATTCTCATCATCCCTGATGATCTCTGAAACCTCGGGAACCGATATGGAACCCGAAAGAGGATTCTTGATACTGATCATCGGAGTAGTTATGGTTGCTTCAACATCTGACTTTTCAAAAGCAAGATCTGTGTCAACCATCCTGCAGTTTATAAGCTTTAGTCCCTTGCAGTAGCAAAGGGGCTGAGTCCCGATGATGGTGCAGTTTTCAAAAGTGACATTTTCACAGTACCAAGCTAGGTATTCACCCTTTACCACACTGTTTCTCACAACAACATTTTTCGCATGCCAGAAAGCATCTTTTGTATCAAAATTGCAGTTCTCAAAAAGAGAATCCGTGATGTACTGGAAAGAATATTTGCCCTTGAGAGTCACATTCGAAAAATCAAGCCGCTCTGATCTCATCATGAAATATTCACTCTGAACTTCAGTATCCTTCATACTGATATTCTTCACAGACCAGCCAAACTCAGGAGAAATGATGTCACAGTTTTCAATATTTATATCGGAACATTCTCTCAGTGCCTTTATTCCGTGCATTTTTGAATTTCTTATGTTCGCATCATTTGTATACCAAAGAGCTGCCCTGCAGCTTTCAGTCATTTCAATGCCATCAAGCTCTAGCCCATCATCATGCCAAAACGGATATCTGAGGTTGAAATAGCTATCCTTCACCACAACTTTTCTGCTCTCTTTAAAAGCACTCTCTCCATCTGCGGGGCCGTCAAACCTGCAGCCCTCCACAATGATATCTCTGCTCCCATAAAGGGCTCTCTCTTCATCAAAAGTTTCGTTCTTTATAACCATATCTCTCATTTATTTCTTCTTACCTCTATATAAATGTCCTCATTTGTTACTGTTTCATATCGGTGTCTGTAAGGTCATACTACACCTTAGAGTTCACTCCAGGTCAATAGGCTTTCTGATTTTTAATTCTAAAAAAAATCTAAAATGAGAATAAGCCTTCCGAAGAAGGATGACTCTGCGTCGTCTTCTTCGGAAGGCTTTTATTTACTGAGATATCGAAGCCGGTAATTATTCGCCGCCGCTTCTTTAAATATATTAAATTGTCAAAACAAAGCTCCGGCTCCGGTCTTTTTAACCCTGTGATGCTTCGCTCTCTTCACCGAAATCCATAAGTCCGGCTGTATCATCCGTTACAACAACTTCTTCCGCTGCATCAGACTCAGAAGGTACGGAAATAAACTCTGAAACGTACTGATCCTGAGAAGCCCCTTTAAGCATGGCGGGAATGTTTAAGATGATACCATCCATATTGTACGGAAGAGGCTGAGTAACCTTCATCTGTACTGTATCGCCACCCTTCTCTTCTGTAACCACAAGCTCCATGGTCAGCTTCTGTCCCATTACATCAACCATACCACGCTCGTTCTTCTTCAGAGAAGCAACCTTCTTTCCATCCACCTTGACCTCGATTTTGTAAGGAACTTCGGCTACCAGATCAGAAGATTTATTATCAAAGTAAACCGTGTGACCTCTTCCGATAACAAACATAACAGCTGCTATCGCCATGATAACCAGAAAGGCTGCAATACGATATATCAATGTCTTCTTTTTTGAATTATTCATTTGCTTCCTCCTGAGCCAGTGCCAGCTGCTCACCGGCCTTTGACTTGTTCTTTCTCTTATTGGTCTCATACATGATAAGAGCCACTGTAATAACCGCATAAGATACAAATACACGGAAGTACTCACCGATCATTGAGTCACCGGTTATAACAGTTCCTGCCTTCGGCGCCACGATAAACATGGTGTGGAAGAGAATGATTCCGAGGAAAACATTACCGATGGATGCCTTTTCGACTGACGCACCACCAACCAGAAGTGCAGCGATACAGAACATACCGATCTGAGAGTGTGAACTGTAGGTTGCGATGTTACCCATGTTCTGGAGGTAAATGATCATTCCGATTCCCGCAAATACTGTTGAGAGAACCATGGATATGATTCTGGTACGTTCAACATCGATACCTGAATCTCTGGCAACACCCATATCCTGACCTACTGCTCTCATATCCTGACCAAGCTTTGTCTTTCTAAACCAGATGATAACGAGGCAAAGAAGGAATATGATGATAAATGTTGCCACAGGGATCTTAACACCCCCGATGTTAAGCGGTATAAGGTTATCAAGCTTCTGTCTCATGGAAAGAAGTGAAACTGTGTTTCTGATACCATAGCCTCTTGGAAGCTTGATGTTGCTGTGCTTAATCGGGATAACAGGTCCCATGAGATAAAGCACGATAAGCTGGTAGATACCATTGATGAAAAAGCTGATGATGTAACTGGTTATCATCTCACGACCCTTAGCCATATTGAGAACCTTTCCGCAGAAAAGTCCGAGGAGAGCTGAGATAGGAACAGAAACTATCATAGCCAGTATCATTCCGGGGATGCCCACTATCTGCCAGTCGCTAACCAGGATAAGTCCGATTTCTCCTGCCATGGCACCAAGTGTCATAGAGAAGTTAAGTCCCATTCCGGCCATGATAGGAATGAGAAGACTCAGTATAAGAAATGCATTTCTTCCCATTCTTGTAACTATCTCATTGCAAAGATAGCTTGGGGAAAGTCCCGAAATAGGTGCACACACAGCACAAATGATAACAAACATGAGTGGAACGGAAAAACGTCTTAATAAATCACCATAATTTATCTTATTCATTTTGTTTCCTCCGTTTTTCTTGTAAGTGCATACAGAATCATTCCGTTGGAAACAATTATTCTGATAACCTCACTCATATCAAGATGAATCATATTATTCATAACTGTCGGTGTCATGGTAACGATACCCTGGAAAAGGATGGTTCCGATGATAACATTCATAACTGATGCCTTATTAACGGAAGCACCTCCGATGAGAATCGCAGAAACCGCCGGAAGGGCCATGTAGAATGGCGCCATATAAAGCTGAATGAATCCGAAGCCCTGCTCATATACAAGGATTCCGATAGCTGCCAGCCATGTAGACATTACAACAGAAATAAGTCTTATCTTGTCAACATTTACACCTGAAGATCTTGCAAATTCCGGATTTGAACCTACGGCAGTCATTGCAGTTCCTGTTTTAGTATGAAGGAAAGCCCACATACCGAAAGCCAGAAGTGCAAAGAAAAGAATTGAACCGGTCGGAATAGAGAGATTTCCGATGTTTATCTGAAGAATCTTTGCAAGTGCCTGTGTGTAGTAACCCTCAAGGGAAATAGTTGTTCTCAGACCCTTTCCTGCCATACCCCAAACCATGTTAGGACTGTGGTAAGGAAGAAGCAGCCACATCATACACATAAGAGAAACCGATGAAAAACCAACATAGGTCGCGATCATCATTTCTCCGCCCTTGATCTTATTGAGAAGCCATCCGTAAATGCATCCAAACACAAGTGCAAAAGGTGTTGCAAGAAGGATTGCCATAAGGAAAGAAAATGCTCCTGTGAATCCAAGCTCAATGGACAGTGTAGCTCCCAAAAGTCCTGAAATGATTCCGAGAGGCAATCCGAAATTAAGACCGCAGCCCGAATGAACCATAGGTACCATCGCAAGCACCAGGATTCCATTCCAGCTGAAACGATTTATGATATTTGAGATCTGTGTAGGAAGATCAGCTCCTACAAAAGGTGAAACCACAAGAAGGAGTACCAGAAATCCGGTAATGATCAGTCTCGGAAGTCCAAAATCCTTTGCTATATCCTTCACCCTGTCACCAAGAGTGACCGTATTAGTTTTTTCAGTCATCACAATTTACTCCTTAACAGTTTTTCAGCATGAGCTCACCGAATTTTTCAAGTTGCTCTCCTGCCGGAAGTATGCCTGCCACCTTACCACCGGATACGATGGCTATTCTGTCACAGGTTCTTCTCAGCTCTTCAAGTTCCGAAGAAACCATGACGATGGTGACACCCTGCTCCTTATTAAACTTCTTTAATGCATCAAGAACCAGTGCCTTGGCTCCAACGTCGATACCTCTTGTAGGTTCGCTTACAAAAAGAAGTTTGGGTTCAAGTGCAAATGCCTTGGCAAGACAGATTTTCTGCTGGTTTCCACCTGACAGCTCTTTTGCTTTCTGTGTTGAACCGGTGCACTTTATCTTGAACTCTTCTATATACTTATCGGTAACTTCTCTGATGGCTGCATCATCTCTCCACTTGAGAAGTCCGCCAAGATACTTTTTGAGGAATTTATCCTGTATCTGCATGGCAGGGAAGGAAACATTCCACTCCAGTGATTCATCCAGCAGAAGTCCAACGCCTCGTCTGTCTTCCGATACAAATGCGAAAGAAGAATCGAGACATTTTCTCGGATTGTTAAGAGGTATATCCTTACCCTCAAAGGTTACCGATCCGCCTGACTGATAAAGTCCCATAACTCCGTTGGGGATACCCAGCTTACCTTGTCCTGCAAGTCCTCCGATTCCGAGGATTTCTCCCTCTCTTACATCAAGGCTTACATTCCTTACAGTCTCTCCCGGCATATCTACCCAAAGATTTTTTATGGACATGATAATGTTTTTGTCCGCACCGGTATCCTCAGTTACATAAGATACATCTGAATCCGCAACATCACGTCCAACCATCCATTTAGTGATGTCCTGAACGCTGGTGTCCTTTGTAGCTGATTCATTTACTACGTAACCGTCTCTCATAGTTACTACTTTGTCACATACCGCGAGGATCTCTCCAAGTCTGTGTGTGATAAAGATGACGGCAATGCCTCTCTTGGACATTCCCCTTATAGAATCAAGAAGAGCTTCCGCTTCCTTTTCTGTAAGAACTGCTGTAGGCTCATCGAGTATAAGCAGCTTCAACTGTTCTTTTGAAAGCTCTCTTGCAATTTCCGTAAACTGTTTGTGTCCCACAGGCATGTTGCTTATAAGCATATTCTTATCTATGGTGACACCCATTTTTTCAATGGATTCGATGGCACGTCTGTCCATATCCTTTCTGTCCAGTGTATCCATACGGTCACTGAAAAGGTCTGACAGCACGCTCTTTTTCTTTGATTCTCTGTTCAGTAATATGTTTTCTGTTGCAGTAAAACCCGGAATAAGTGAAAATTCCTGATGAACCATGCCGATTCCGGCAGCAATGGCGTCAAAGGGTGATTGAAATGACACCTTTTGGGAATCCAGTATAATCTCTCCCCCGTATCCTCCGGTTTCACGGATCACATCCGCTCCGAAGAGTATCTTCATCAGCGTAGACTTACCTGCACCATTTTCTCCGCAAAGACCTACAACCTCACCTTCTTCTATTGTAAGGTTAATGTCTGAAAGAACCTGATTCCCGAAAAAGTCCTTCTTAATGTTTTTCATTTCAAGTAGTGGTGCTTTACTCATTGTTATAATACCTTTCTAAAATGAGATTTCTATCAGCTTTTCTCAATATGCTTTCTTATTGGAATACTGATATGGTTTAGCCCAAAAATGTGGGGAGATATCCATATCTCCCCACAATGGTCTAACCTATTTGCGACGCAATCTGAAAGCATCCTTTGAATAATTACTTAGTAGTAAAGTACTTCTCAGGAACCTCAATCTCTGTTGATCCCATGTACTTACCAGGATCGCCCATGATGTATGTATCCTGATAGATAAGGAATGTATTGTCAGCCTTAACACCTGTATCAGCATTTGTATAGTTTGAACCGTTCCAAGCTGCTCCGGGTGAGAACTCCTCATAAGCCTTTGAGATATCGTCGATATCTGTAAGCTCGCTGTTTCCGTCTATAACGTTCATAGCATGCTGTGCAAGACCTGCAGAAACTGTGTAGCCATATGAATAAGCCCATGTTCCGAATCTGCCTGCACCGCCTTTTTCAACAACTGCACTCTCAACCTTTGCAAGGATCTTTGTGAAATCTCCTGCTTCCTCTGTAAGGTCAAGTCCAAGTGCTCCCGGATATCCCATAAGAGGTGATGGAAGATCAGCCTCGATGAAGTATCCGCCGTTCTCAAGAAGTCCTCTGAGAAGCGGCTCTGTGTGAGCATCGTTTGTACAGAAGTATGCTGAATTCTGACCATACTTCTCAACCCACTCAGGAACGTGCTCAGCGATGTAAGCCTGGGCACCAGGTACACCAACGTCAGTTGTAGGATCCGGAGCGGACTCCATTACGAAATTCATACCAAACTCTTCACAAGCAGCCTTCATGATAGCAACACGACGGCTCATGGTCTCGTATGAAAGGTGACGAGGGAATGAGATGTGAACGAAAGTATCGCAGCCAAGCTCGTGAGCTGTACGGATAATGAGATATCCACGTGCTACGAAATCGTTGTTACATACAAGGTCTGCCGCGCTTCCGATCTCAGGAAGATCCTCATGTGACTCACCTGCGATACAGATGATGTCAGGTCTTCTTTCCTTGATCTGACGGAATGCCTCTGTTGTTCCCGGGATAGCCTGGTTAACAATGATTGCCTTCATTTCAGGATCATCAGAAAGGTTAACGATGGTCTGAACAGTTGTCTCAAGCTCCTCTGTGAAGTTATCAGGATATGTAGCAAGGATAACTCTGTCCTCACCATACTTAGCCTGGAATGCTTCAGCTCCTCTTCTGTCATCCTCTGACTGTGAAACTGAACCGGTTACGATACCGATGTGGTAGTCTGAATCTGCTTCTGCAGCTTCAGTTGCAGCTTCAGTCTCTGCCTTGTCATCCTTGGCAGCCTCTGTTGCAGCCTCTGTCTTTGCTACTGTCTCAATAGTTGCTCCTCCGTTACTGCTTCCGCAGGCTGTGAGAACTGTTGAGAGCAAAAGAACAGATGCCATGACTTTTGCAATTCTTTTCATACAATTTCCTCCTTCTTTTGTGAATAGATACTATATATAGTCATATTTAAGCCATATGTAGTATCCACACGCACTTTAGCACTTTTATGCTTTAACGCCGCATAACACGAGTATAGCAAACTATATTTCCTCAAACAATATAAAGTATTACAATTAGTTATTTTTAACATAAAAATTTTTTTATTAATAACCTCAACGAATATCTTACTGATTTCATAAAATAAAAAAGATGGCCACAAATTTGACCACCTTTTCTGCTTAACTTAAATATATGGGATAATGTTATCCCCTCATATGATATACTTCAGTACCTGGAACCATATCATATCCTTTTGCCTTAGCCATTTCACTTACAGTCACAAGCTGGAACCCCTTCTCCTGAAGAGCAGGAATGAGATACTCGGCTGCTGTGGCCGTTTCAGCATAGGTGTCATGCATGAGTACAATGTCTCCGTCCTTAGCCTGTTCAAGCACTACCTTTATGGTGTTATCCGGGTCCTTGGTTGAATAATCAAGCGTATCCACTGACCATATGATCATGGGAAGTCCCAGCTCTCCTACCTTGGCATTGATCTCAGCGGTACGGTTTCCTCCCGGTGGTCTGAAAACTGTGGGCGCGACTTTCACGGTCTCCTCCACCATATAGTCACATTGCCGGATGACGGTTCTTATATCCTCAAGAGGGATGGTATCAAGGTAATTATGTGTATAGGTATGGTTTCCGAGCTCGCATCCAAGCTCCACCATCCTCTTTACACAGTCATTGTTTTCACCCACAACTCTGCTTCCCTGCATAAAGAAAGTCACATGACCTCCGTTATTCTGAATGGAATCCAGTATGCGGTTTGTAACATCAGCTTTGGGTCCGTCATCAAAGGTCAGAGCTATCATAGGCTTTGAGGGATCGATCCAGCTTATATCCACCGGTGACTCCAGGAACTGATTGTTCATGGCCACATACTGATCAGGTATCAGATATTTCTTAAGAACATATCCGGTTTTTCCGTCAAAACTGAACTGTTCCCAACCTTCGATATTTCGCTCTACCACCACTTCAGCGTTTTCATCAAGTATTCCCAGAACTTCAGAATCACTTTCGGAATCAGCGTGAACGTTTACAGCCGTCAGTACTCTCGAAGTATAAGGGAACTCAAATTTTGCTCTCTCTATCTTATCGCTCTCGATTACGATCTTATCCTGCTCGCCTGAAGCTCCGTCAGATGTTCCATCAGACTCTTCCGAAATATCAGCCGTCTCCTCAGCCGCTGTTTCTGTATTCCCATTTACCTCAGGAATCCCCGCTGCATTGCAGGCGGCAGCTTCTGCCATCAGTGCTCCCGCTGCTGCCAAAATCAAAAAAATGTTCAGCCTCTTCATACTTATTCCATTACCCCTTTGTTTTTTAATCTGACATACAGATGTCTCTGTTTTTAACTCTTTCCTGTCACTCAACTATATAAACTCTGTCCCCAAGCTCCATCACATCATAGATGTCTCTGACCCACTCGTTCTTAACTCCGATACACCCCCGGGTGGCATCCATGAGCTGGCCGTTACCATGGATCTCGATACCTCCACCGAGTCCTGTCTTTCCGGAAGGTTTCTCCAGATTCCGGTTTTCATTCAGGAGCTCAGTAAATGTTGACTGCCCTATGATGCCTTTTTTCAGTCCATTCTCTGCATCCACTATGTTCGGATAGTTTACCTTCATTTCCTCTTTCAGGGCATCAGACACTTTCATTTCACATATGTAATAGTATCCCACAGGAGTTTTATAATCCCCCTGTTTTTCCTTGTTGCCTTCACCCGCCCCCGCAGTTGCCATATAGGATTTTATAACATTTCCGTTTTCCCAAACCTCCAGGTAGTGGGAAGACTTGTCATAGGCAATAGCTCTTCTTCCATGGCTGGCATATTTCATAAAGGTCTTGTTAATGTTATTGTCCTGAGGATTAAGCTTTACACCGTCAATGTCAACATAGGCAGTTCTGTCCGGAACGAGACGGTCTCTCACCATCTCCCCGTTCTCATCAAAATACCTTTCAATCCCATCAGGACATATCATGTATCTGTTTCTTACTCCATGCAAAACCGCAGCTTCCTGTGCTTCCAGGATGCCCGCGGCATGTGCAGGATTAGACACCGGGCTGCCGAATCTGGCTGCACCGCCCAGCGCCGCTACATCTACGACTCCGTCATAATTTGGATCATCCTCGTCCTCCACAGCGTATGATGACAATGTCATACATCCGGAAATGATGGTCAGGGAAAGAAGGGCAGCTAACATATGAAACCGGGATTTCTTTCTTTTTTTGTTTTTAGCACACGCAAGATGCCTGATCATACTATCACCCCTTTTAACCGTAAATTCACTCAACCTTCACAATCACTGCTAAATGATCAATATATTCTGAAGGTTGAGCATTCATACTTCCATTTTAAGCCTTAATCTAATTCTTCCAATGCTCCCAGATACCTGTCTACATATCCAAGTATCTCGTCAGCATTATCACCATCTTTAATATAGGTAATGTATCCTTGCAGCGAATCTGCCTTTGCCTTCAGGACTTTGGCACGTGAATCAACAAATATCCTGCTTTCATACTTGCTGTTTCTCGCATCCTGCATGAGATTGCATGCTGCACTGTTTCCATCCAGAGCTATCATAACGGACTGACGTCGTTTGAATATTTCATAGGCAAAGCTCTTGTAGGTACCAAGCGGAGATGATTCTATGGACACCCGGATTCCGACATTGGCTTCCCTCAGCTTATTCATCTCTTCTTCGGTGGTCGTAGCAGGCACAAAAACAAAAATCTGATATCTGTCACCGGCTTGTTCCAGCACATACTTTTCATAGCCAGTCATGGAAGGTCCCACAACGAAAAACATCTTGCCGGGATCTCCCTTATTTATAAGGTCATCAAGAAAGGCGCATTCCTGTTCACGGAGCTTTGTCACGTGGTGTGCATTATTGAAACTTCCTCCGGCAATAACTACAGGAATGAGGTCCTCCGGCATCTCCTTTATCTTATCCTTGAATTCAAGGGCGCTGTCATATTTTCTTTCTCCGCCGTCAAGGTCCATAAACGACTCTGACTCGGCATCGATCCTTTCCTTCAGGAATTCTTCCGGTGACATACCCTTGCACATTGCATAGAATTTCTGGATCTTTTCATTAAACTCAAACATAGACTTACTGAGTATGGCATCCTCCGCCTTACGCATCTTTAAAAAGTCCTTATGGTTAAGGTCCAGCATACGCTCAAGAGACAGCTGTTCGTCAATGGAATCCGTTCCGTAAAGTGCTCCGCCGTCTGTTCCCTGTATGCAGGAAATGCCGCTGTTTAAGTATTGTTTGAGCGGGTGGGTATCAAGTGTTGAAAGGTTATTGAGACGAACGTTGGAAGTGATCTGGAATTCCAGCACAACCTTCAGCTCACACAGCTTTCTGATAAGCTCCCTTCCCTTTTCCGTATCAAGATCCGCAGTATAAAGTCCGTGACCTATTCTCATATGAGGAAAATTCTGATCCTCTGCCAATGCTTCCTCAACGCATTTAATACTGTTGAAAACATTATCCGGAAGGGAGTCATTTT
Source organism: Oribacterium sp. FC2011 (assembly GCF_000701645.1). Lineage (NCBI taxonomy): Bacteria > Bacillati > Bacillota > Clostridia > Lachnospirales > Lachnospiraceae > Oribacterium > Oribacterium sp. FC2011. Next base: position 78,301 of record NZ_JNJM01000007.1, on the reverse strand, counting down.
CACCGGCATGGATCCTGACAACATAGGACGGAATATCCTTCGCGATTTTAACGATGGCTCCGATAACCGATTTCAGTTCAAGGATATCATTGATCTCCTCGCCTACAAAATCGCTGCCCGCAATATACGGATCCACAGCCACGGCCTTCAGCACCTGAAGATTCTCAGTGAAATAATTACCGCGGGCTACCTGGTCCTTCAAAATAGTAAGAGGGATACGCCTGAGAGCGGCAAGGAATCTCAGTGTTACGCCGGTTTCTCTGGTGATCTTCGGCATAACCTCATGTATCTGCTGTAAGGTCTCTGCCGCTTCCTCTTTCTTCACAAGGGCGGTATCCGAAATTTCGGCATAAACGATTCCGTTTTTCTGGTAAGCTCTTGCAGTCCAGAGAAGCTTATCCTGATACAGAGTGTTGTCAGCGTAATCCGGATTTCTCCTGTCCTGCTCCATCTGCTTAAGAGCATTAACGATATCTTTATCCGGTACAGACTCAATATCCTTTATCTTTATTTTCTTCCGGGCTTCCACTCCCTTTGTGAATACATATCTGTAAATATATACTTTCTCAAGATTAGTGAAAACCGCCTGACCATCCTTCATCACCGCAAGGGATGCTCTTATCTTCGGAATGTTATAACGGCTTCCGGAAATATTGTTAAGGATCAGATCAGCAAAATTGATCTCTGTGTTGTCATCTATTTTTCTTTCGAGATATTTGCCCTGAAGTCCGCTGTTTTTAAATTTTACGGCGACCTTCTTTCTCTGCTCCTCCAGAGCTTCACGCTGCTCGGGAGTGATCTTAAGTCCCAGCTTTTTGATGTAATAGTACGGATACCTTATCTGATGATGGATGCCCATGGCGATGAGAATATCCGGGCTCAGGTTTGCACTTCTGTGGGTATGAAGATCCGTATGGAATTTCACATCCTCTCTGATGTAGGTCTTTACCAGAGTCTTCCTGATGTCCAGAAGATATCCCTTTGTCTGACTCATTAGAGTTTTGGCGATTGCAGGCACATAGGCCTTTCTCTCGATAGTCCCGTCGGGATAGATATTGGCAACCTTGGTATCTCCCATCCTGAGTATGTAGACCTTTTCATTTTCTCCATTAAAATAACAAGGGACCATGCCTTCGATCACCTTAAGTCCCTCTGAATTATAAGTAATGGGAAGATCACACACCTTGGCAAAATTTGTTATCAGATTTCCGGTGCCGTGGTTTGGTGTCTCAAGTATGTAGGACATCACATCGTCATTCATACTTAAAGTTACGATAACATCCTTTTCCTTATCCAGATAAAATTTTCCAAAATATGCCATATCAGATACCTTTTTAATGTGAAAACTACAGTTTGGATCCCCATGCCTGCCGTTGAAACTTCACACGACTAAAACCTCGATGATGTATCGCCGCAAAGCTTAAACACGGGAAATGTCATCACTCACAGTGCCAGTTCATCCAGTGTATTGCCATAGGAATTCAAAAATTCATCCATAAAATCCTTTACTTCAGGACACTCTTCCTTCATTTTATCCAGGGCTTTCAATGTTGACTTCTGTGCTGTAATGAACTCTTTATTGCCGGATCTTTCTTCTTCAATGCACTTGATCAGTGCCGATAATTTATCGGCTGCTTTCACCAGCTTACGCATATACATTTCATCTTCATCATCTTTATTTGGCTTGAAAATGCTGCTGAACGCCGGTCTCAAATCATCGGGAAGTCTTTCCAGAAGATGATCCTCTGCTATACGTTCAACCGATTTGTAAGCATGCTTTATTTCTTCATTATAATACTTTACAGGAGTGGGCATATCTCCGGTAATGATCTCAGAGGCATCGTGATAGATGCCGATTAGTGCAGCTCTTTCGCCGTCAAGATGTCTCCCGTATCTTACATTACCTATTATACATAATGCATGGGCGATCATAGAAACTTCGACTGCATGTTCACTGAGATTTTCCGGACGGGAGTTCCTCATAAGTGCCCATCTCTCGATATATTTCATTCTGGATATAGTTGCAAAAAAAGTATAATTATTCATTGTTACTCCGATAATCAGATGTTTTTGTATTTTTATTATTTTTTATCCCTGATTTTCCGTTCTTAATACCGATCTCCCGAATATCCCCGAAAATGATAAACGAGAGATTATATTATTATGAAATTTTTCTAATTTCGTAATATTTCGTTTGGTTTTGACGCTATTATAAATATACTTCATTTCTATGCATTATTCGTTTTATTTTTAACGATTATGCATTCTATGATTTATGATTTGTCACCTTTAGGATCGGTTTTTGGGAGGGGGATAACATATGCAACTACAGATCAACGCCGAACAACGAAACCAGCTTTATAAAAAATGGAAAGAAGAGTACAAAGTCCGTACCGACATGCACAAAGAATTTCATAAGATTAAAAAGCGTTACCTTTGTGCCTATGCTTTTATTCTCCTGATGATGTACGGAGCCTACCAGATTTCCCTTAATTATGAGAAGTTCAGATTCTTTGAGGCTTATGATCTGTATCAGTTTTTTTTCACTGCCTGTCCTTTCTTCATCCTGCTTCTGGCTATTCATGAGCTTGTTTTGTATAAAAGCATTCCGGATCCCGAAAAGATGGAAATTGATGACTTCTTTGTATTTCTTTCCTACAACGAATTCAGCAAAACCACAAAGATCATGGCCATGCCGCTAAGCGAACACTTCAAGATCAAGGATGATCCTGAAGCCATCAGCAAAACAGAAAATTCAGAGAATTGCGTGATCATCGGTCAGGTAAATGATCAGTAGAAAGATTCCATACAGTTTTTATAATCTAGACCCGATAATTGAGAAGGGGAGCAAGCTCCCCTTCTTTTTATATAGCCATTTTCTTAGCTTTTCTATTTCTTATTGTTTCAACTATGGAAAGCTTTCTTTTTTCTTCCTTCGGCATCACCTTGCCATCCCAGGTATTAAAAATCTCCATCATCTTTCCGGTAAGCTGCCCTATGGTCATCTGTGACGCATCATCAATATACTTCAGAAGTTCATCATCCGCAGTAATCTTTTCAATCCTCCACTCGGCATCCCCGACACTGGCAAAACCACTTTCTATTAAGTTTTTTTCCTTGTCTATGATGTCAAAGGATACTCCATCACCTGACACAACATAGTAAATTCCATGTCTTTTTCCGACTATTCCGTTTTTATATTCTTTAAACTTTGCCATTTTATCCCTTCTTATCCCACATTGTTGGCTTCTGTGCTATCTGTTCGTAATCATTTACAAGGCTTGCCAGCAGCCGCTTATAGGTTGTAGTTTTTGTATCATCCGGTGTTGCTTTTATCCAGTCAAAGTAGTGAGACATGTAGTCTGTAGCCCAGGCATCATAAGCATCAACCCGGATTTGTCCCGGCTCAAGATTCTTTATACATGCATGATAAAGATTTTCAATCTGGGCCTCTGTAAAATCCTTGTAAGTTGCCATGTAAAAGATCGGATAAACCGTCTCATCAGCTCTCTTTTCGGCAAGCTCTTCAGCATTAGCGGCTTCTTCTACCACTTCATCAACGGTAAAGACCTCTTCTTCCTTATCCATCTCCATGATATCCTGAGAGAAAAATGACTCTTCAAGGGTCATCTGATGAGGTTCTGTATCATCGATGATGTTGTCAAAGTTACCATTATACTCTGAATCCAGTATGCTCTGGGTTTCCTTCAACTCTCCACTGGTCTTTGCAAGCATCAGGAATTTAATACGCACAGGACGACGGTATTTTTTTCCCATGGCATCGGTTTTCAACGCTTCGTACGCAATTTTTATATCTGTATAATGATTTATCTCTTCCCTCGCAGGAGCAAGTACATCTCTTTCAAAAAATGAGAACTTAGACCAGCTCTTAGGGATCTTCGCTACATTTTTTCCTTTTTTATTCGGATCCGGTTCCCAATCCGCTATCTTCCTCATAAAGTCATTGTCCGTACCTGTTCCAAGCTCAAATGTCCAGGTCTTATTATTGAACTGATAGGATCTCAAAAGATCAAAGATTCTCGGACTGTACTTATGTGTCATAAGAGAAGTCTCTTCAAGACGGGGGGCAATGTAATACTTTTCCTTGTCTGTCATAAGGTTATAGAGAAACGGAAACATATCCTCATGGAACTTTATCTCAACATCACCGCTTCCGGGATCCATATGCACAACATTAAGCCAGTGGACCATTGCTTCCTTACCGCTTTCCAATGTTATCCACCAGGTTTTCTGTCCTATATCATTGAGTATTGCCTTTGTATTGGTATAGCTCAGCTTATTGGCTGATGCACTGCGATGTATGATCTGCTGAAACTCGCTGCAGTTAAAGGTATATACCGTGTTGATATCATCCGTGGGTTTTATCTTGGAGATGAGGTAATTTACGGCTTTACTTTCAACCAATGTAAGCGAGAATTTTCCCTCCTGAACCATCTTTGTGCTTTTGGCAACCTTTTGCTTTCGAGCTTTTTCTATACTGTGACCCATAAAAATAAAAACTCCTGTAATTCGTTGAATTCCTGAACGGAATTTTACTCAACCTTCGTTTAACATACCATTAGTGTACTTCTCGGAAAGTTGAGTGATCGTACGGATTATTCTCTCTTATTAATTAAATTCTATTGTAAAGTAAGATAAAGTGTATTTCAATGATTCTGATACCGTAAGTTAACTCAACTTTTACGTATTTTTGCTCAACCTTCCGTAATTTCACTCACTTTTCGGCAGGCTTTTTACGTAAATTCTCTATAATTTCCGTATGCGAACTCAACTTTCACTTGATGCAGTACTCTTAAAGGCGTATCTTCTCCGTATATTTACTCAACCTTCAGAATTTCGAGCGCTGCGGATATTATTTACCGTAAATTTACTATACTTTCATCAGTTCAAAAACACTATTGCCGTATAATAACTCAACTTTTGCTATAAATCTACCGTCAAATCTCTCAATTTCAGGCAGGGTATTCCGTAATATTTACCAACACTTCCGTAAAATCACTCAACTTTTTATACCGGGTTTATTCTGATTCACCGTAAACTTAATCAATCTTCTATTTAATTCCCGTAAATTCACTCAACTTTTCTAATGATTTCAGACCTTTTGGTTACTTCCTGACTATGGAAGATACCGTACATTTACTCAACTTCAGACATATTCTTTATCTGAAAAACCCTTGATTTTACGTGCTTTTTTCTTATAGTTTAATGAACCGTATAATCACTCAACCTTTTTTATCTGTCTTTTACAGGTTTACCGTAAAACAAATCACATTTCATAATATGTTTCCGTAAATTTACTCACCTTTTATATTGATGTCCGGCTTTTCAGCTGCTTTATATATAGAAAAGATACCGTATAATTCCTCAACTTTACCGTAATTTCAAGCTTTTTACCGTATAAAAACTCAATATTTACGTACTATCACTCACTGTTTAACGTATTTATACTCTCTTTTCTCCGTATATCTACTCTCTTTTCAACGTACGTATACTCAACTCTGACGGTATTTCTTCTATAAGATAATAAAATAAATAAAATATATATATATTAATATTATCTACTACTACAATATGGTTCTCAGACCGTAAATTTACTTAACTTTCAAGTCTATGTAGTTGTAGTAGTTGTCTTACACGTATATTGTTTCTTTAAATTCTGTAATCGAACAAGGATTATGTTGTTTTGACTCAATCCTCTGATTAAAAAAACACCAATGAACGAAGTCTGTCTTCTTTCATTGGTGTTCTATGTTTTGAAACTTCTGTACCTGAATCAATTATTTTGTGAATTCGGGTAATGCATAAACCTGAACCTGAACCTCATCATGGCCGGAATACAAATTCCTATACATCAGAAATCAGGGACTGCAGATCATCAATTATGGTTCTGATCTTTTGCACATCATTCTTACTGAACTGATATCCTCTCTTCTCTTTTCGTTTAACCAGCTTTATGACATTGTCATTTATCTTGGATATCATTTCATTTACAGCTATTGGAGCTGAAATACCTATGGATTTATTGAGCTGTTCCTCATCGGCTTCTTTGGCTTCTTTAAGGATCTTATGGTATTTATCAGCTTTTTCCTTAGCTCTTCTCAGCTGTGCCTGAGTATTGATAAGTTCAAGTGAAGAGCTTTCGTCGGTTTCCTGATCGCTGTTAACCAGAGATTCTAGTTCCAGGGTTTTGTTCTTCAACCTCAGGATTTCGTTCTCCTGTTCCTTGAGCTTTTGCTCATTTTCGCGAAGTTTTTCTTCTGTAGCTTTCTGTGCGGCCTGACGTTCTTCATCCTGAGATTTTAACTGCTGATATTCGTCTTCGGTTACTGCTTCGCCATGTTCATTAATATAATTCAATATATAGTTCTGAACATCTATGCTTCGTGATGCATACTGGTTTGCTTGATTAATAGAAATCTTTTCTTCATCAAGCAATGTCTGGAGACCGACGATGAGATTCTTGTTGATGGAATCATACTTTCTTATCTGTCTTGAAGAAATGGAAAGTTTCTCTGCTATCCTGTCATACAGCTTTTTTTCGATGCCTCTGCTCTGAAGGAGTTCCATAAGTCTGGAAACTCTTTTTCTCATATCTCCGGGATGTGAAGACTCTGATACAGCATCATAGTTCATAAGGAGATTTAACTCCTCAAGTTCTGTCCAGGGGATATCGTCCCTAAGGATCAATGCCGGAAGCTTTCTGTGCATGAAAGAAGGATTTCTTTCAAGTATCAGAGAAAATGCTGCATATCTTCTGTGTCCGGAAATGATTATATAGTTACCGGTTGCCTTACCTGTTCTTTCCTCTCCGCCGTCAAACTCTCTCGCTACAACGATGGCTGACTGAAATCCGTTTCTTTCGATGTTTTCCGAGAATATATCAATATCTGTATCGTCAATATCTCTGTTGTTAGGGAAGGTGACCAGTTTTTCGTACTGGATCATTTCAATCTTTGAACCGTTACCGAGGTCAAGACTTACTGTATCAAGCTTCTTTTGTGTATTTTGAAATAATATAGCCGCGTTGTTATATCCAAGGGGTGCGGCATCTTTTTTTGCTGCCATTTAACTCCTCCTAATTTGTAAATACTTTTTTTTGAGCCTTAATATCCGAAACTAAGATGCAGATGCGATCAACCTTGTTAAAGACTGTAATACCATTCTTGTTTCGAAGAATTTTTAACGCTTATCCATCTCAAATCTTGTTTTGGCATTTGAGTATTTTCTGAGGAGTTTCTTGTAGTCATCCAGGTCGATCAAAGACAACTGCTGAGCGACATTTATGTAGTCGGTTCCTGCATTGGTCTTTTTATCGTAATAGTAAATAGGCATATATCTGGAAAGTGATTCTGCGATATTGTTATCGTCTCTTATAACTGATTTTAATGCTATATTCTGGAACATTGCATCATATGCTGAATACTTCTGACGTACCAGAGTGGTTCTTGCCTTTACATGGGCAAGGAGTACACCTATGATCTGTAATTCACTGTTGTAATCTGCCTGTATTCTGTAATAGTCCTGTATTACATCTGCTATTCCATCGTAAGAGAAATTCGCAGAGTCAACCGGGATAAGTACGTAATCAGATGCTATCAATGACATATCAGAAAAGCTGTCGGCTGCAGGGTTATTGTCAATGATTATGGTGTCATAGTCTCCTTTTACCTTATCCAGAACTTCTTTAAGTCTGAAAAGATCCTTTTCCTGATAGCCGTTTGAATAAAAGAACTGGTCCGGTCTTTTTACATGCTTGTTATTGGGAAGTACATCTACTCCGAATTCTGAATGTACCAGCACTTCTTCAAGTGTGGCATCACCGAAAAGCAAATCTGTTATGTCAGGATTTTCTTCGTTAAAAGCTCTGTATACCTGGCTTGAATTACCCTGGCAGTCCATATCGACTATGAGGGATTTTTTACCTACCAGTGTAGGTACACATGCAAGTTCTACGCAGCTGGTTGTCTTACCTACGCCGCCCTTTTTATTGAATGCACAAATAATGCTCATTTATTCCTCCGCACAAACGTTCTATAAAATAACATATCACATTTATTATACTGTATTTTTTGCATAAATGAAATATTTTTGGTATAAATATTTTGATTGTTCTATTTCTGTTGAGATTTAGTCCTATACCAGTTTATATACAATTATTTTTTTTCTAGATATTCTGCAGGAATAGATTTTGATTATAAACGTTTCTGATTTTCATTTTTGAATATAGTCATTATATTGATTTGTATTTATCTGGATTTATTTGTGATTATATTATTTTGTTTTGATATGTTTGTATTTAATCTTAGGTTGTATTAAATCTTAAGTGGATAACAATAAAGGTCTGAATGTATTAATATTAAATTGTTGGTTTTAAAAACCGATTAATATTTAGTTTAAAGATAAGCGTTTTTGTTTTCTTATTATCCTGATGTTGTTTTACATAATTGCTGTTTAAGAGTGATTTGATTTTTGTGTGATGATTTAATTATATTTCGGGATGAGTGAAGGTAGGTGATCGACTAAACTATGTGAACCGAGTTCAAGAACATGCGTTCGTGAACTCGGTTCACACTCGGTTTGCCGGATATTGAGTCAAAACAACTTTAACACAAAAATGAATTCGAAATTGATCAATATAAATATGATAAGTTTAGATTAAATAAACACTGAATGACGATGTGATTATTTCACCTTTAATCTCTATGTCTGCAACATAATATTCGAATAATATATTACAAACAGATTTTGTTCGAATAAATATATTAGTAATATAAATGTATAGTGATCAAATAAATATATATAATAATAGAGAAGAGAGGTGTGACAAGTTTGAACCGGGTTCACAAACGAGCGTTCAGAATATAATTAAACACATATGGTATAAATGTAAAATAATTATAAAGTTTATAAAATATTTAGCGTAAAATGATGGATGACAGTAGCGTGAAACATAGAAATATTGAAGAGAATAAGTAGAATCAAAGCACAATATAATGATATTAATAAGGTTAATGATACAATATATAGTATTTAAGAAAACTGTGAAACATTTTTATCCATTGCGTGAAACAAAGGTTATGACTGCGCTGTAGGAGCCATCAAAATGGTTAATGTGATGGGGCAGATCTGATGAGCCTGGGGGACGGAAAAGTCATATCAAATAGCATTTTTCCGTCTCCCTGGTCCATTGTCAAATAAGAATACCACAATTTTGTTTTTATGAGCAGCAAGTTTACATACTCAGTTAACGATTCTTCGATAGCTCATGTGAGGGGCCGCAGTATTCGCTTTTGCGTGTGATGAAGAAAAAAATCGCAATCATAGATGCCAAAAGCTCTGTAACCGCCTGAGCAAGCCATAAGCCGTCTGTACCGAGAAACTCAGGCAGGACTAAAATCAACACTGTCTGAATAATAAAGGTTCTGAAAAAAGCCAGGAGCCCGGATACTAATCCATTATTGAGTCCGGTAAAATAAGCGGAAGCATATTCGTTGAAGCCCTGGAGCAGAAAAGCAAAGGCATACATACTCAGTGCGTGGATTGACAGTCTATAGACCGTCTCATCATAGCCGACGTAAATTTTGGAGATCGCAGGCGCGGTGACCCGTGCCAGGACAAACATCAACATGCCGAAAACAATGTTCAGTATGAGTCCCTTTTTCAGCAGGTTTTTCAGTTCCGGGTAATTTTGCGCGCCAAAGTGGTAACCTACGATGGAGGTGGTTTGCATTGCCAGACCATAAAATACAGAGGCGAAAATCCCCTCGACAAAGATTGTCACACCATAAGCTGCAACACCATCCTCGCCCAGCATTCTGAGCAGCTGAAAATTGTAAAGGGCAAAAATCAGCGATGTCGACATGTCATTAACCATCTCGGAGGATCCGTTTCCATAGGCTTTCAAAAGCGGTTTAAGCTGAACTCGTCCCTTGCAAAAGTGAATGGAACTCGAATTCGGTCTTGCAAAGTAAATCAGGGGAATCAGGCCGTTCAGACAGGCACCGATTCCGGTGGCTACGGCAGCACCTACCATTCCCCAATGAAAAACGGCCACAAAGAGCCAATCGAACAACAGATTGCTGAACAGGTTCCCAAGAGAGATGTAAAATCCTAGTTTCGGCTTTTCAGCTGTGATCAGGATGCTCTGAAAGGTGTAACCTAAAATCATGATGGGCAGAAACAGGAAGAGGGTATGGCCGTAAGGAAGTCCGTATTCCAGAATCTCCGGTGTTGCGCCGATCAGCACTGCTACCGGGCGCAAAAACCATATGCCGAGCACGGTCATCAAGATACCTATTATGACCGCTGTCTTAATGATTGCGGTGAAATAACGATTGGCGTTCTCCGGCTTTCCGTTGCCCAGCTCAGCTGCAATCAGCGCGCTTCCTCCCGAACCGAACATATAGCCGACCATGGACAGAAGCAGCTGAAATGGATAGATGATATTTATAGCGGAAAAACCCGTCTTGCCTATGTAGTTTGAGACAAAGTAACCGTCAACCACATCATAGGTTATGGAGATCAAGATCATGCCGATGGTCGGCATGGCAAAGAGCAGCAGCTTTGTGTAGGTAAAATGATCGGATAGCTTAATCTCTTTCATCTTTTTCCTCCCACTCGTCTGCACCTTCCAGCACTATACGTTCAAAATGGTCTATATAACGGTCATGGAAATCTCGTATTTTTTCTTTTGAGAAGCAATTGGCAGCCCATTCTATTTCGGAATCAAAAAGGCCGCTGTTATCGTCGTTTTCCAGGAATTCCAACTCCAGACGCGCACCGGGAGCATGGTGACGGTTTTCCAGTTCAATCTGCAATGGATACAGAGATGCAAGCTCGTCGGCATTCATGTTCTGCTGGTAGTTAACCTCCATAGGATCGTTGTAAAATGCGGAATCCTGAGCGGCAAAATAGTCATAGCTGCAGTGGGAGATACCATCCGCTACCTGCCGTTTTATTTCGACAATCAGCTCCTCCAGGCTGTGTATCTGATTCATGTGGACACCAACCGGCAGATTTTTTATCAGCATTCCTACGGAATCGGACGCAAAGCTGCCGAGACGATTGTTGAAGATCCAGTTGGTCATGATGTCATTCCTGCCGCTGGTCTCATGCAGGGTTAAAATGGCCGCAGCAATAGCTATGACACTTCTTGTGGTGTTCAGCCGTTTTTCAGCCTCCTCAAGATCAGAAGCGTCAAAGGGGAAACGGATTACGCGGCCTGCCGCCGTGGGAACGGATTCCTCCCTATCCGGTTCGGGAATATGGCACCAGTCATATCCGTCGTACTTTTTCTCAAAATAATCCTTGTCCTCCAGATACTTCGGCGACTTGCGAATATTGTCTTCATTGTTAAGGTATGCACAGTAATAGTCGGGGGGAAGCGGCTCGCCGTGATAAGCTTTGACTATACTGGACATGATTAGACCGATACAGGCCCCGTCCATTGCCAGGTGGTGGACATCATAGAAGAGATAGCTGTATCGTCCGGTAAGGAACATGCGTACCCGCAGCAGTGGTGAGTTGAACATAGGGAAGGGCTTAACCAATTCGTCCTTCATGCGGATAATGTCCATATCGGTGCACGTTTCAAACTGAATTTCGGGAAGCATCTCAGGGCAATAGGTCTGGACCAGTTCCCCTTGCTCGTCAAATCCAATTTTCATCGACAGAGCAGGATGATGATGAATGGCCTGATTGACCGCTTTCCGCAAGCGTTCAGGATCTATCTTTCTATTAAAGCGGAACAGATAGTACATATTGTTCCACATAGTGGAATGGGTCTTTGCAAACTGATAATCAATAAGCTTTGTCTGCATGGCGCTGAGATAGTGAGGTTTTTTCCGCGCCTGTGCTTCGATTTCATCCAGACTTATCCCTTTTTCCGTTTTCAGAAGCATGGCGGCGATGCGTTCGATGCTTCGCAGCGAATAGATGTCTGCACTGGTCACGCCGTAATCCATAAGTTTTGAAGTCAGGACCATGCTTCGCAGCGAATCTCCGCCCAGCTCAAAGAAATCATCTTCTACACTGATCTGATCAGGCTTCAGATTCAGAACCTCAGCAAAGGTATCCAGCAGCATGCGCTCAGTATCATTCCGCGGAGCGGTCACATTCCGTTCATTCTGAGTTGGCTGTGGATCGGGAAGAGCCTTTTTGTCTACCTTACCGTTTACAGTCTCCGGGAGTCTGTCCATCTGTATAATGACCGACGGGATCATGTAATCTGGCAGTCGTTTGCCCATAAAGGCCTTTAGCTCGTCCAGATTGACTGAATCCGCAGAGGTAATATAACCCGCAAGGTAATCCGTGTCGCCATGGCAGAGCTTAACGGCACTACTCTTGATATCGGGGTAGCTGCCCATGACACGTTCGATTTCGTCAAGCTCGATGCGAAAGCCTCTCAGCTTAACTTGATTGTCGATTCGACCCAAGATACAGATACGTCCGTCCTCCGTCCATGAGGCGAGATCACCACTGTGATAGGCGCGCATACCTCGATAGGTAAAAAATGCCTTAGCTGTTTTGTCAGGCAGATTTACATAGCCGCGCCCGACGCAGGCTCCGCAGATAATCAGCTCTCCCTTCTCACCGACGTCAAGGCTGTTTCCATCGGCATCCATGACAAAGAATTGTGTGTTAACGATGGGTCCACCAATGGTAACCTCTTCATCCGGCCTCATTACGACGGCCGCACACCCCATGGCACACTCGGTCGGTCCGTATACGTTCATAATCACGCTGTCTTCCCGCAGGGCGCGCAGCTTCATGTACAGATTCTTCGGGAAGGCCTCCGAACCGACATCGTAGAACTCAATCTGTCTGAGCGCCTGAGCGCACGCAGGTATCCCCACGATATTGGAGAGAAACGTTGGGGTGCAGGTGATGCCGTTGACGTGGTTGTCTTGGATTGTCTTTGCCAGAAGGAAGGGATCATGGATTTCCTCTGATGTCGCAAGGCACACGGTATTCCCATTGCATAGCGGTACAAATTGTTCCACGATCGAAACATCAAAGGAGAATGCGGCCATCGCCAGTGTGATGCGGCCGGGTTGGGCGTAGTGCATGATTTCAACGGATTTTTCGTTTCGATGCACGTAATTAGCAAGATTTCCCTGTTCGATCATGACGCCCTTGGGACGTCCAGTGGAGCCGGAGGTATAGATGCAGTAGGCCAGATCGCCGGACGTGATTCCCTCCGCCGAGGGATAGGTGTCATCGGTCTGTGTTTCAAGGATGTCCTCCACAGCCAGGACTTCAAAGCTGCCTTCGGACAGAGCCGTCCGTTCTTCGCACAGGTTTCTGCTTGTCAGCAGAATGGTGGCGGAGGCATCTTCCATGCTAAACAGAATTCGTTCATCCGGATAGGAAACAGTAAAGGGAAGAAAAGCCCCGTGTGCCTTCAACACGCCTTGCTCCGCTACATAGGCAAATTCTGTACGTTCCAGCAATATGCCTACCAGAACGTCACGGCCAACACCTTTTTTGATAAGTAAATTGGCTACTATGTTGGAGAGACAATCCAGCCTGCCATAGCTGAGTGCTTTTCCCATGCAGATAACTGCAGTTTTATCAGGCGAGAGAAGCGCGTGAGCATGGATCTGTTCGGATACCGGAATAAAAGGAAAAACCAGATCTGTCTGATTTGTCCGTTCAATAAGGGACTGTGTTTCATTCTTTTTTATGGTTGTCATAGTGAAACTAATTCCTTTCTGATTTCAACACGCACAATGCTTCAAGGCTATTTAGCCCGAGATAATAACATGATACCAATGTGGTCAACCTTCCGTCAATTTTACAGGAGAGCATTATTCTTATAATTATCTAAAGAGACAGCCCATAAGGGAGTTTGAAGATGCCATTTTTTTAAAAAGGGTATTTTCTTATAGCTTTAATGATAACCGGAGGATTTATCCGGTCAGGAAAAATCTGTGATATTATAGTGTTGTTAAAAGAGTTATGGCATATATAGAAAACGTGGTTTCCAGAGGTGACAATATGGTAGATTACGGCCTAAAAGACAGAGTAGCAATAATTACCGGAGCCAATAACCCATGGGGAATCGGAGCGACGACTGCGCTTGCATTTGCCCGTGAAGAGGCAAAGCTTGTCCTGGTTTATAAAAAAGTCTTCAGACCATTTGATGCGACAAAGATGGATAAAAACGGCGCAGACAGATACTACGGAGCAAATGCAGGAACCGCAGAAGCGGTGGAAGATAGACTTAAGGAAATGAATGCTGACTACCTTGTTTTGGAAAGTGATATTTCAAATGAGGAAGCGGTAAAGGATATCTATTCTGCAGCCATAGAAAAATATGGCCGGGTAGATATTTTGCTGAATAATGCTGCAACTGATGATGAAACCGGATGTGACACGATCGAAACGATTACACAAAATGTGATTGATGATACATTTGCAGTTAACGTTCGTGGAAGTATTTTGATGATCCGGGAATTTGTAAGGCACCATGGTGATTATGGAAGAATCATCAATATCTCTACCGATGCCGCCCAGATTTTTGCAGGTCAGATCACTTATGGTGCAAGTAAGGCAACATTGGAAGCTCTGACCAGAAGCATTGCTCTTGAAGTAGCAAAATATGGAATCACAGTAAACTGTGTTGCTCCTGGACCCTCTCAAACCGGATGGATAGATGAGGATTTTGAAAAGGTGGTCATTCCTCTGATTCCTATGGGAAAACTTATACAGCCACAGGATATTGCGGAAACCATACTGTTTCTTTCAAGCGAACAGGCACGAATGATCACTGGACAGGTGATAAAGGTGTCCGGTGGAAAAGCACTGTAATTTATGATTATTATGAAAAGATTATTTACTATTGATGATTTCATGGTCGCATTCATTGCTGCGCTTGGTTATGGCTTTGGCGAAAACATCGCATACCTTCTTGGCTGGCCGCAACCCGCATGTATAGCGGCATGCTTTGTTCTGGGAATTGCTCTTGAAGAGCTCATAAGCGCAATCGTCTTCAGTAAGGCTGTCCAGAAAAAGCCAATAAACCGTGTCATTACTTTTGCAGTGATCTTTCTGATTGTTGTGGCTGCCCAGTGTATTTCTGTAAGGTGGATGGGCGTATCAATGCTTGCTTACATAATGGAAGAGTCCGCATTTGTCATCGGGCTTCCCGTTATCGGCTTTGTAATAAATCTTATCTTGCGTGCATACCACATACGGAAGATCCGAAAGCTTTACGGGGATGGAAGTGAAGGATTTATATTCGATGTAAAAAAAGAAGATATCGAAGAAACAAACATGCAGAACCGGGCTATCACTGGTGAATACGATAAAGACTGCGCAGTAAAGACAAGAACCGGTATCTTCGTCGGAGAAAAGCAAAAGAACGTAATCCGATATCTTGGGATTCCGTATGCAAAGCCACCGGTTGGTGAACTCAGATGGAAGGCTCCCGAACCGCTTACTTCATCGGAGAATGTATTTGAAGCTGTAAATTTCGGAGCTTCGGCCATACAGGTCGAGCATAGTGGAGTGATCTTAAAGCTTCACAGGCAGAGTGAAGACTGTCTTTATTTAAATATCTTTACCGGAGCAAAAAAGACGGAAGAAAAAAAGCCTGTTCTTGTGATGTTCCACCATGGTGATTTTACTTGTGGAGGATCTGCCAATCCACTGCTTGATGGTTACAACTATGCCGGATCCCATCCGGATGTTGTATTTATCAGCTTCAATTACCGCCTTGGTATATTCGGATTTATTGATTTTTCAACTGTCCCGGGAGGAGAGGCTTACCCTGACGCATTAAATCTGGGGCTTCTTGATCAGATTGCGGCACTTAAATGGATCAAAGAAAATATAGCTGCATTCGGAGGTGATCCTGAAAAGATTTCGGTAATTGGATTTGAGTCCGGAGCGGCATCTATCTGTATGCTCACAGCTGATAAGCGTGTTACGGGGCTGTTTAATAAAGCTTTTGTATTTTTTGGCAGTCCTGAAATGGTATATGACACGCCGGACGGATCACGAATCCTGGCAGAGAATCTGTTAAAAGAGACAAGTACAAAGACGATGGATGAGCTTGTCCGGCTTGATACGAGATCATTGAAGGATGCATCACAAAAGCTTTGGAAGGACTTTTGCGGACCTGTCTGCGACGGAACATGTTTTCCTGCTGATCTGTACCATGCCTACCGGGAAGGATATGCTTCAGACATAGATTTCATCATTGGCATTCCAAGTAATGAAACTTCAGTTTTTCGCTCATTTGTCGGGAAAAAGAATTATGAAGTTCTTATATCCGAAACTATGTCCGAGATCAAAAGCAGCATTAATGGTCCGATAGTTGATGCGGTACAGGAATATATCCGGACACAGGCGGATGCTTCAGCTAAACTTGATACAAAGTCAAAGCTTGTAGAAGAGTGGCTCGCCCTTAGTATTTACCGGGTTGCGGTAAGTCTTTCCGAGGGAGGAAGCAGAGTATATGTTATGTACTGGGATGAGAAACCGGTACTCGAAAAGCTGGGTTCGGGGTCGGTTGATGCAGTGGCGACACTCCTGGGAAACAGTGAGGCTTTACGTATGTATGGCAGTGTGATGAACAAAGATTTGTCATTGATACTTCAGACATTTTTACTCAAATTTATAAAAGGAGAGTCCATGCAGCTGTATACTAACGAGATCAAGGGGGTTGATGCGCTTAAATGGAAGGCATTTCCCGGGGATCTTACCGTATCGGACGGAAAGATCATGTGTGATTAAGCCCACAACAACGTAGGCAGTCAGGGAATTAAGGTACCAGGTTTTATAAATCAGTGATTATAAAAAGGAAATACGTTAACAATGATCGATGTATCAATTCCATATCTGATTGTGATAAATGTCATTGCCTTCCTGTTGTACGGTATCGATAAGGAAAAGGCACGAAAAGGAAGATGGCGTATCAGTGAGAAAGAGCTTATTCTTGTGGCGGTAATCGGAGGCAGTGTCGGAGCATTTTTCGGGATGCATTTTTTCCATCATAAAACCAGGCATTGGTATTTCCGATATGGTATACCAGCGATAGTTATTCTGCAGATTATATTGGTTACAGTTCTAAAGAAAAAATACTTTTAACCGTTGGAGCATGTCGTAAGGAGGATGATTATGGAATTTAAAAAAGGATTAGGTTGGAAAGCCTGCTATGATGAAGAAAGAAATCTTTATACAGCCGAACGTGGTGGACCGGGCGCCTACAATTTATATGAAATCACAAAGGAAATATATGATCAGCTGGAAGATGGCGCAAGAGAAATTGATGTTTATAAGCTGATCACTGAGGGAAGGCATCTGTATATGGATGTGGATGACAGATGCGGCCCACCATATACGGTAGTATTCGATCACGATTACGAGAAACTATGTCCATGGGCAAATGTTATCTCGAGCGGTAAAGTATGGCCGGATGAACTCACGGATGCGGCGGTAGAGATTTTTGAATCTGAGAAAAACAACCGGGAACAGAGGCGCAAAAGGAGAGAAAATAATACGCCAGAATCCTGAGAGCGAGAATAGTTAGTGGAGGTAATCAACATAATGCAATTAAGCATTTTAAGTAAAACAATTAGTGATACAGCAACAAATATTTCAGATGCTACAGGTATGGGAATCGCACCAGCGCTTATCTGTATGTTGTTATGTTGCTTTGTAGTTTATAAAATCACCAAAAAAGTCATTCACATTATTTTCACGATAATTGTGATTGCCATCCTGTTCACGCTGCTTAAAGGTATGATTTAAAATTTAATTAAAAGTGAATAGAATATGAGAAAGGCGGTTCCCGAAAGGGAACCGCCTTTTTGAACTGAGGTAGGAGAAATTGCAAAAAGATGGAATTGTTTCACGGATTAATTCTTTGAAGAACTATCTTGAGCTGCTTTATCACTGTTAGCTGATGACTGATCTCCGGACTCAGCTGATGATCCGGGCTTTCTGTCGGGTTTACCTGAAGGTTTTTTTCCGTTTTCAGGTTTCGCATGATCGCCGTCAGGTTTTGAACCGGTTTTACCGCTTTCGGATTTTGAGTTGTTACCATCAGGTTTTCCGGATGGCTTTCCTGAAGGTTTTTCACTATTGCCTGACTTCGCATGATCGCCATCAGGCTTGGATCCTTTTTCGCCCTTGCCGGATTTATCTTTCATGTCGGGTTTTTCAGCCTTGCCTGACTTGCCGTTCCTGTCGGAAGAAGAACTCTTGTAAGCTTCAACAGCTGTTCCGGTTGAACTTGTTCCTTCTTCATATGCAGTTCCGTTAACATAAAGTGTAAAGCCGTTAAGGTCGATGGCATCCTCATCACAGGAAAGACTTGTGATATATGAATCACCTGTCAGCTTCCAAGTGGAGTCCTCGGAAATCTCTACGTAAACCGCACCTGCGGCACCGTCGGTATTGATAGCACCTGAGTAAAGAGTGCCGTCATTAAGGTACATATTGAGGGTGGAAATGCTGTCGACAACAGTATTACCTTCGAATTCCTGCTTTGCTGCAGTGAATGTAACCTGTCCGCCGTTTGAGCCTTCTGAACCCCAGCCGGCTTTTTCGATGCGAAGGAAGTCATCACTTGCATAAGTGAAGTCAACATTTTCGATATCTATCTCGGCAGTTGTGTTGTTAACATAGAATATTCCGCCATTCTTGTTAACGAGGGAACCGCCGGTCATCTTAAATACAGCAGTGCCTTCATCGGCATCACCGGACATTGACTGATAGAGCATTACAGCCTGATAAACATCGGATTTCTTACTGTTCTTCTTTGTGTTGTTTGCAGTCATGTTGACATTTTCAAGGGTGACAGAGTTTTTACCCTCCACAACAACACCCTGTGCCACATTTGAAACAAGTTCAGCATTTTTTACTGTGATATCAGCTGTTGAATAAATAGCCGGAGAACCGGAGCCGTTGGTTTCATAGTAACCGCCGTACACGTTTACAGTTCCGCCGCCTCTGTCAGAACGTATTGCCGCCGATGATCCACCCTGGGTGATGATGTCGAGGTTCTCGGCATTCATGGTTCCGCCACCGGTTGTCATGAGTCCTCCGGAGTTGTTGGAGTTGGTTCTTATGGTAGAATCGGAAATATTGACCGTGGTGCCTTCACCGTAACTGAAGACAGCATTGGCATGCCCGCCATCGGTTGTGATCTCGGCATTCTTAATGTTTAAGGTTGCGCCGTTTTCAGCAAATACGGCAGCATTGTCACCATAGAAATCAGCTTCCTCACTTCCGGATTCGCCAGTCTTATTTACTTTGATGTTTTCGTAGCTAATGTCTTTGCCGTCTGCATGTATGGCATGGCCTCCATCTTCAGTGTTTTCGTAGCTTGTCTTTTCAGCTGAATCTTCTGCAGCCTCTTCAGCTTCTGTAGTTTCGGCTTCAGCCGTTGTTTCATTGCTTTCAGTAGTATCTTCGGATGAAGCAACAGGAATTTCTGTCCCTGCACTACAGCCAACAACATTTGTGGCAAGCATAGATGCTGCCATAAGCATAAGTATTTTCTTCTTCATAGTAGTATCCTCGTTTCTTTCGGGAGTGTATCCCATATAGATGTTGTGTGATATGATCCATAACGATTTAAGTGTTTGTAGGATCTGATATTCACTTCCTACATGACGCATAATACCCCTAAAAGCTTAAATGAGTCTGAAATTTATCTGATCGTTTAATAAAGCGGTTCCCTTTCGAAGATGTTCTTTTTCTGTTGGTATTTTTGAGTATGCAATTATTCAATGCAACATTTGAAAAAAATCAAATTCAATATCTATTATCCTTTGAAAAAAATCAAAAATATCACTGTATATCCTTTGAAAAATGTAAATGTATTGATTATACTTTAATACAAGAGAGGTGGTTTCATGCTGAAAAGAGATATTTATAACTTATTAAAAGAATGGAAAAACCGTGAACATCATCCCCTTGTTATCAAGGGATTACGTCAGACAGGTAAGACATACATAGTAAAACAGTTTGGAGCGGAATTCTACGAGAATTGTATATACATAGATTTAAGAGCCAATCAAACGATACATAGTGCCTTTGAAGGTGATTTCAATGTGGACAGGATGGTAATGTCTATAACCGCTGTAGATACCACCGCCAGATTTGTGGCCGGAAAAACTCTTCTGATATTGGATGAGATCCAGGACTGCCCGAATGCCAGAAGTTCACTAAAGTATTGGGATATAGATGGAAGGTATGATGTTATCGCTACCGGAAGCTTTTTGGGTGTTAAAGGATTTCGAGAACCCTATGTGAGGGGAATTCCTGTGGGCTACGAAGAGCAGTTGGATATGTATCCACTCACATTTAAAGAATTTCTCTTCAATACCGGCATTAGTCCCGAGATCATGGAATATGTTTCCAAATGCTTTAAGAAACATGAGAGTGTTGAAAAGACCATACACGAAAGTCTGCGATCACTGTATTTACAGTATCTTATCGTCGGTGGTATGCCTGAAGCAGTGAATTCTTTCTTTGAGACTCATGACTTAAATTTAGTGAAAAGCATTCAAAAAAGAATTCTAAGC
Source organism: Oribacterium sp. FC2011 (assembly GCF_000701645.1). Taxonomy (NCBI): domain Bacteria; kingdom Bacillati; phylum Bacillota; class Clostridia; order Lachnospirales; family Lachnospiraceae; genus Oribacterium; species Oribacterium sp. FC2011. The sequence goes on along the minus strand of NZ_JNJM01000007.1, from coordinate 57,740 downwards.
TCAATAAGAGATGATTTTGGAAGATATAAAAACTCAGACGGCAATGACAAGATAAACGAAGTATTAAAGCTTAGAGCGGAAGCCTGTCTCGATTCCTTGCCATCACAACTGTCAAAAGAATATAAGAAGTTTAAATATAGTCTTGTTAATGTTAAAGGAAACTCTCCTGAGAAAGCTGATGGATTGCAATATCTGGTGGATGTAGGTTTGGTTGTTCGTTCTTTTAATACCCTGGAGATTTCATATCCTCTTGAAGGGGTTAAGATAGCTAAAGAATTTAAGGCTTTCTTCATAGATACCGGATTATTGGTGTCACAGCTCGGTGATGAGTTGCCTCAGAAAATTCTCGCCGGGGACATCAGCTCCTATAAAGGTGCAATAGCGGAAAATATGGTTGCTTCAGCCTTCGCCGCAAATAGTATAGGGTTGTATTATTATCATGCTCCCAGTGGTTCTCCGGAATTAGATTTCCTGTTCGAAAAGGAAGGTGAAACCACCATAGTTGAATGCAAAGCAACCAATAATAGAGCAACAAGCATGAAATTTGTTCTTGAGCATCAAAAAAAATATGGTGTTCATCCGGCCATAAAATTTGCAGACACCAATGTTGGTGAAGGTAAGGGGTTCTGCACATATCCTTTGTATGCGATAGGATTTATCGAACGAAATATTAAAGACAATATTATTTCACCGGTCGAGGTCAAAAATCTGCAAGTTCCTGAAGACTGAAATTTAAAAAAGTGTCTTCAGGCTGAAAAAACCTGAGGACACTTTTTTATAATACAGGGTCAAATACACTCCTATACTCATATATGAGCTTGTCATATTTTCTATCGCCAACCGTGAGACCATCTTTCTCAGTGAGAACAAGATGCATTCCTGCCTTTTCAAGCACCTGGCACGATCCGATGTTCTCAGATGCGGACCAGGCTGTCACACAGGGAATTCCTTCATTTTCCGTCAGATACTCCAGTACTTTTCTCAAAGCCTCCGTCGCAAGGCCTTTCCCCTGCCAGTCCTTTACAATACTGAAGCCGATTTCGATCCGGTCATCCTGATAATCGTAGGCTCCGATGGTTCCCACCACGACATCGTCAATATCCATCACCCACGAATAGGTGTGTTCATCATCATAATCGGCGATAAACCGTCGCACTGTTTCCTGCGTCATTTCCAACGTAGCATAAGGATTCCATCCTGAGTATTGGGACATCGCCGGATCTTTTCCCAGATACTGGTGCAGCTGCCCGGCGTCTTCCGGATGGTATCTGCGCAAGGTAAGCCGTTCTGTCCACAATTCAACAGTACCATGTACCTCAATTTCATCTATAGCGGCAATCTGCGAATTGTAAATAAGATTGTCCTCTATGAAAAGTCCGTCTTCATCTCCACCGTACTCGTGCATCAGGAACTCATACCCGCCGTATCCCGCTATGCCTGTATAGGTTTCACCATATAAGTCCGTAAGGCGTACGTGCTTTCCATCGTAATTCAACAGCTCCATTGTTCTACTCCTTTTATATTCGCCATCAGCGCTATTTCCCGTTTTTTATGCCATCCGACATTTCCTTTGAACCATCGGTCCTGAACCCTTTTTTAATAATTATACATCAAAGCTGCAAGTATAAAATCTTCCGCTACTATATGGTCTGAATTCAGACCATATGAAAATCTGTTGAGCTATGTTATGATTCTTACGGCTTAGAATAATAGGCTAATTCAGTACTACCTTTTGATTAGGTTGTACTGATTTTATTCAATAACTGGAGAACATATCGGATGAATGACAGAGACATAAATGATTCACAATGGAATAGTTTGTTTGAAATGGCGAAAGATTATGAAGAGCAGGATGACTATGAGGATTATTACGAGGCATCCTCAAATATCACTGAACCTCCGGCCATAAGGGAATTCAAAACTCCCGAAGAGGCGCTGAAAGCATTGTTTGGTTATGATGATTTCAGACCGGGCCAGAAGGGAATCATAGATTCCATTCTTAAGGGGCAGGATGTATTTGCGGTTATGCCCACAGGTGCCGGTAAATCCGTTTGCTATCAGATTCCGGCCATGCTTCTGCCGGGAATAACACTGGTCATCTCTCCGCTCATTTCTCTCATGCAGGATCAGGTGAAGTCATTGAACGAAGCCGGGATACCTTCTGCTTTTATAAACAGTTCCCTTTCCAGAGGTGACTTTTATGAAACCTTACGCAGTGTAAGAGAAGGAGCCTACAAGATCATATATGTGGCACCGGAACGTCTCATGACAGATGAATTTGTGGATCTTGCAAGATCGATCCGGATTTCAATGCTTACAGTAGATGAAGCCCATTGTATCTCTCAATGGGGACAGGATTTCCGTCCAAGCTACATGAAGATCGTAGAGTTCGTAAAGCTTCTTGATGAGAGACCGATCATCAGTGCATTTACGGCAACTGCCACAAAGAACGTCAGGGAAGATATAGTATGCATCCTGGGGCTCAGAAATCCCTATACCCTGGTTTTGGGATTTGACAGAGAGAATCTTTTCTTCCAGGTGGATAAGCCCAAAGACAAAGATAAATATCTTTTGGATTTCATTGCAGACCATCCCGGTGAGAGCGGAATCATTTACTGTTCTACAAGAAAGAATGTAGACAGTGTTTTTGAGATGCTGTTCAAAAGAGGGATATCCGTTGGCAAATATCATGCCGGTATGAATCCAACAGACAGAAAGAAAATGCAGGATGATTTTGTTTATGATTATACAAGTATCATTGTTGCCACCAATGCTTTCGGAATGGGCATAGACAAGTCCAATGTAAGATTCGTCATCCATTACAATATGCCCCAAAGCATGGAGAACTACTATCAGGAAGCCGGAAGAGCGGGAAGAGACGGACTTGAGTCAAAGTGTATCCTTTTGTATTCGGCGCAGGATGTAGTCATTAACAAATTTTTGCTGGAGAAAAAGGAAACAGCCGACATTGATCCCATGGATCTTGAAAACATAAGAGAGCGGGACAACCAGAGACTGCAGTCCATGGAAAGGTACTGCTATACCACGGAGTGCCTTCGTAATTATATACTCAAATACTTCGGGGAGCAGCCAAAGGAGCCCTGCGGTGATTGTGGAAACTGTCTTAGGGAATTTGAAACCATAGATATGACCGAGGCCGCAAAAAAGGTCATCAATTGTGTTTATGAGGCAAAGGAAAGATTCGGAAGAACCATTATCGTTGATGCCGTATTGGGGGCAAAGACCGCAAGATTAAAGCAGATAGGTGCAGATGAATATAAATCCTACGGAGCTCTTTCATCGTCAAACAAAAGCCTTCTCCTGAGACTGGTGGAGCAGCTTATCCTCGAAGGTTATCTTCAGGTCGGTGCATATCAGGTTCTGAAAATGGGAGATATCAGAGGTCTCAAAAATCCCGAGAACAGGGTTCTTGTAAAGATCACAGATGAAGATAAGCGTCCGGCTGTCAAGACAAAGACAGAGAAGAAATCTGTCGGAATCAATTCGCTTACATCCTCAGGATTCAAGCTGTTCGACAAACTTCGCGAGCTTAGACTTGAGATTGCACGTGAAGAAAACATGCCGCCTTATATCATTTTTAATGACAAGACATTGATCGAAATGTCAGTAAAGGTACCGATGTCAGAGATGGAAATGCTGAGAGTTTCGGGTGTCGGTGATCATAAATTCGGAAAGTACGGTGAGAGGTTCCTCGAGACTATCAGGGAATATACTGAATTATATCCAGATCTTCTTACCGACAGGGTTTTACCGGAACAGGAAACAACGGTTTCTGTTTCGAAAGTCAGAAAAAAGGAAACCAAGCAGGAATTCAGTCTCTTTCCGGAGGAAGCTGAAAACTACAATTACGACGGATATAAAACGGTATCGGAAATTCGCGATGAGATGAACCGGATATGTGAGCGGGAAAATGTCAAACGGCTTCCTGCTACCAGACTCACAGAGATTTTGCTGGAGGAAGGCATCATATCAGATGATTTCGAGTCCGACGACACATATTCAAAAATACCGACAGAAAAAGGGAAAAAACTTGGTGTGATCGTTGAAGACCGTATCAGTCAAAAAGGAAATGAGTACCATGTTCTGAAATATTCGACGGATATACAAAGTATTTTGGTTCAGCATTATGTTGAGTGAAAATGATGAAAAAACTCTCGACCGGTTACAATCTGTAACCGGTCGAGAGTTTTTTATTCTAATCTTGAGTAGTAGTCCGCTGCTTCTTCGTATTCCCTGTCATCCTCAATGTAAACCACAACAGGGTTATGTTCAGCATCTTCCTGCACTTCATAAAGGACGCATTTTTTTGAATGATCAAGTTCTTTTTTTTCATTTACCGGAAGCATGGCAAAGTACTCTTTTTCTTTAAATGTAAAATACTTATGTACACCATAATCTGTCGAAGTTCCGTCCTGAAACGAAAGTGTAACAACAAGATCCTCTAAATTCTTTCCTCTGAATTTCATATATTATATCTCCTTTGCCAATGCTTATAATTCTACACGAGAGTAATCAGGGTGCGGGTTTTTCCTTGTTGATAATTCAACAAATCCATTATAATACTATTTGAGCAGAAATCATGGATATAATAACATTTGTAGATTCCGAATATGCAGCTGATTCTGCATCCGGAGCCACAGAACATAATGGTTATGAGGATGTTGGATAAACTATGATATATCAGGATTCGATGAGTGGATGGAGGAAAAACAATGGAATTATTTGACGGAAGGCCGGAGAATGTTGAGGGGCGGCTGCCAAGAGAGGTACGCACTTATGAGTTTCTGGATTCTTTGGGAATAAAATATAAAAGAATGGATCACGAGCATGCGGAAACAATGGAGGCTTGCGAGGAGATAGATAAAATCATGGATGTTGTGATGTGCAAGAATCTGTTTTTGTGCAATCGACAGAAGACAGCATTTTATCTTTTGATGATGCCCGGAGATAAGAAGTTTAAGACAAAGGAATTGTCTTCTCAGATAAATTCTGCAAGACTTTCTTTCGCGGAATCGGAGGACATGCTGAAGTATCTTGACATAGAACCGGGGGCTGTCAGCGTTATGGGTCTGATGAATGATAAAGATCATGCAGTACAGCTTCTGATAGACGAGGATGTGCTGAAGGACGAGTATATCGGATGTCATCCATGTGTGAACACGGCCAGTCTGAAGATGCGCACTGATGATGTGATAAAGAAGTTTCTTCCTGCTGTAGAGCATGAATACATGACGGTTCATTTGGTGGGGGAATAAAACTGAATCGTAATTACAAAAAATTGAACCCGGTTCATTTTTTTCGGTGACTTCAGTAAATGGTAACGGTTCATTCGGTGGCTCTGAATGGTTATATTGTAGTGCTGGATTTATCAGATGTGAAAGAGGCAGTAAGGCTTTTACGTATTAACTCAAACAATCTGAATCAGTATGCCCATAAAGCCAATGCAACTCCTTGATTTAGGGAGTCAAGCTCTTGATATGCAAAACGAAATAATGCAGCTACGCAATGAAAATAAAGAATTGAAAGATGAATTGAATCAAAAGAAGAGAGTTATTCGCCACAAAAATGCATTATATATAACTCTTGGAGGGAAGAAAGTATGACAATGGAAGAATTGGTGGAGAATTTTAATACAACCCCCTTTTTATTTGTGGGTTCCGGAATGTCTAGAAGATATCTAAATCTTCCAGATTGGAAAGGACTTTTAAAGCATTTTGTTAATCAGCTAGGAAAGGACGAATTTGCATATAATGCTTTTGAAAATAAAGCAAAATCTGATGAATGCAAGGCTGGAATTATGCCAAAGATTGCTGAGTTAATTCAAAAGGATTACGATGCAAAATGGTTTGCAGAACCTGCTATTAGAACATCTGATGAACACGCATTAGAAGCGATACATAGAGGGGTATCTCCATTTAAGGTTGAAATCGCAGAGTATATAAGAAACAATTGTCTGAGGCAAGATAGTTATAAAGAGGAGTTAGATGAACTCAGGCAATTGTCTGAAAGGAGTATATCAGGGGTTATTACTACAAATTATGATAAACTTCTTGAACAAATTTTTGGTGGATATTCCACTTTTGTAGGACAAAATGAGCTTATTTTTTCTGCATTACAAGGTGTGGCTGAAATATATAAAATACATGGGGATATAGATAAGCCTGATAGTATAGTAATCAATGAGGATGACTATGTTGAGTTTGAATCTAAAAGCGCATATCTTGCAGCAAAGCTTCTTACGATTTTTATGGAATATCCAATAATATTTATGGGCTATTCTATAAGTGATTCAAATATTATCAATATCATAAAAGCTATAGTTGAATGCTTAAATGATGAGCAGCTTAAAATGTTGGAAGATAGATTTATATTTGTAGAATATAGGGAAAATTTTGTTGGAACTGAAATCACGCCTTATGTGATTATGGCAGGAGATAAGCCTCTTTCAATGAAAAGAGTAATACTGTCAGATTTTATGCTATTATATAAGGCTTTAGAGAACAAAAGAGCAAAATTGCCTGTTAAGATTTTACGAAGATTTAAACAGGAGATTTATGACTATACTATCACAAGTGTACCAACGGGACATTTGAGAGTGGCAGCATTGGACGATAAAAGGGTAGGAGATGAGGAATTAGTTTTATCAATTGGAAAAATGTCGGATTACGGACTCAAGGGACTTAGTGGAATAAGACCAAATGAGTGGTATAGAAATGTCATATTAAACGATCTTGATTTTGCAGCTGATGATCTTTTAGAATATGCATTTCCTTCGTTGATAAAGCAGAACTCAGGCCGATTACCAATAAATAAATACTTAAATGAGGCTACTAAGAAATTCGAGGAATGTGAAAAAGTTGCTGCAGCATTGGACTTTGAACACATCATATCCAATACAATAAAGAGAAATAGGAGATGTTTAGGTCAATATACATCAGTGATGCAAATATGGAATCAAGAGAAATCATCGTTAGAAAGAGCGACAAGATTGATTTCACATCTGCCTGAAGACAAGATAGATGTATCTGAACTAGAAAAAGTATTACAAGAAATTTTTTCTAATGATGCTAATGTATTAGAAACTGCTCCAGATGGAACAAGAAGCCATATTAGAAGACTGATATTGGTGTATGACTATTTAAAGTGGCGGAAATAAAAAGAACTTCACGACTAAAGCATTTGTAAACAAACACCGCTCGTGAAGCCCTTGTAATTCCGTCATCAACGCTTTTGAATTAAGCATCTATAAATAGACACCGAACGCAAAAACGCTATGTAATCTAGTTCTTGTTAATTATACAATTAGGATATGATTATGTAAATATGTTTTTGATATTTGGAGCAGCTTTGTATTCTCAGTAACTTGAATAATGTCTACGGTAAATAAATTGCTTTACATGAACGAAATAATGGTATATGATTCCAAAAGAAACAGATGATTAAATCATCTTTAAAAATGAATATGATCTTCGGGGAAGGTGAAATTCCTTATCGGCGGTAAAGCCCGCGAGCCTTATGGCAGGATCCGGTTAGATTCCGGGGCCGACAGTATAGTCTGGATGGAAGAAGATAGAGAAATCGAAATATCGGTTTTCTTTTTGCTAGGTATATCAACCCCGAAACAGTTATGTTTCGGGGTTTTTTTATGAAAAAACGATTTACTTTAGCTCTTATAAATGAATGTTCAAATAATATTGAAATGTTTCAGGATTTCAATATTTCTTCTTCCTTCTCATCACCTCTTAATGCTGTTTTTCGAGTCTTAATATTTGACATTCAGATGTAAGCTTATTGGCTAATAAAAAATATTTTATGTCTTAAGAATAGGCAGTTCCCAGGATCAGAGAGGAGTCCCATTGGAAAATGAAAAATATATGCGTCGTGCAATTGAGCTGGCAAGGCTGGGAGAAGGATGGTGCCATCCAAATCCTTTGGTCGGAGCGGTAATTATAAAGGACGGAAACATTATCGGAGAAGGGTTTCATGAACGGTACGGAAGTCTTCACGCAGAGCGTAATGCTATAAAAAATCTGTCTGAGAGTGCGGAAGGTGCAACACTGTATGTGACACTGGAGCCCTGCTGTCATCACGGGAAGCAGCCGCCCTGTACCGAAGCTGTTCTGGAGAGCGGGATAAAGAAGGTGGTGATAGGTTCCCGGGATCCAAATCCGAAGGTGGCAGGAAAAGGAGTAAGGTTTCTGAAAGAGAATGGGATCGAAGTGGTGGAGGATTTTCTAAAGGATGAGTGTGATGAACTGAATCCGGTTTTCTTTCATTTTATGACCACAAAAAAGCCTTATGTCACTATGAAGTATGCCATGACCATGGATGGAAAAATCGCAACAAAAACCGGCAGATCCAAATGGATCACGGGGGAAGAGGCGAGAAGGCGGGTTCAGGAAATGAGACATGCTCATATGGGGATAATGGTGGGAATAGGAACTGTTTTGGCAGATGATCCTATGCTGAATTGCCGGATACCGGGAGGAAGGTCACCTGTGAGGATCATTTGTGACAGTCAATTGAGAATTCCGCTTGATTATGAAATTGTAAAGACAGCTGATGATTACAGCACCATCGTGGCTTGTGGTTTTCCCGGGATTCCCGTTGGTGAGTTAGATCCGGAGCACGATTTTTCCCATGATATATCTGAAAACCTGATCATGGGTGATAGTCATGAGGATTCAGGATTTCATGAAGATCTGTGTTTAAGAGATATAGCTTTCAAACTAAAGGAGCTTGGTAAAGCCGGGATCACGGTCATCAATTGTTGTCCGGAAGAAAGGATAACCGAGTCCGGTGTTGATCTCCAAAAACTGATGACTATCCTTGGTGAAAGAGGAATCGACAGCATACTTCTGGAGGGCGGAGGAACACTCAACGAAAGCGCATTGAAGGCAGGAATCGTAAATGAAATTGATGCTTTTATCGCACCAAAGATTTTTGCCGGTAATGCAAAAACTCCGGTCATGGGTTTGGGAGTGGATAATCCAGAGGACGCCTACAGATGCGAGATAAAAGATGTGGAACAAATCGGTGAAGACATTCTGATCAGATATGTAGTTTCAGGTAAAACTGTCAGTTAGACAGACGTTTTAGAATTCCACCGGGGACGGTTTTTGCCGGCGAGAATCGTCCCCGGTGGATAAGGAGAGGGAGCCGGATAGATCTGCATCTGTATGTCAGAAATAAACGGCGAAAAACATGCATTTATAGATGAGGGAGAAATAAGTGTTTACAGGGATAATCGAAGAAAAGGGGTTGATCAGGAACCTTGATATAAACGGAAGTTCCGGACGGACCATCATCAACTGCAGAAAGGTTCTGGAAGGAACAAAAACCAGAGACAGCATAGCGGTGAACGGAATCTGTCTTACGGTGACAGAACTTTATGAGGATGCATTCGCGGCAGATGTCATGGCGGAAACTGTCAGAAGAAGCTCTCTGTCTCGGGCAAGACCGGGAGATCCTGTGAATCTGGAAAGGGCCATGGCGGCAGACGGAAGATTTGGCGGACATATAGTATCCGGACATATCGACGGAACCGGAGTGGTACGGGATATAAGAAAAGAAGAAAATGCGGTCTGGTTCAGCATCGAAGCAGGGGATTCGATTCTTAAATATGTTATCGAAAAGGGCTCTGTAGCCATAGACGGGATAAGTCTCACAGTGGCTTATGTTGATGATGAGATATTTAAAGTGTCGGTTATACCGCATACTCTCAGGGAGACAGCATTGGCATCAAAAAAGGTCGGAAGTCCGGTGAATCTGGAGTGTGATGTCATCGGGAAATATGTTGGCAAGCTCCTGGGAATGAAAACCGGAAATCTGAATAAACAGAATGAGGAGAGAAACGTTTCCGAAACAAAGTGGGTGGACGAAACAAACGGAATAACAGGATATGCCGGCAGCTCAAACGGCGGGATGACCATGGAGTTTCTGGAAACGTATTTATAGAATGGGCGGACCGACTTGAGGCCGGAAACCGGAAGAAATAAGCAGATGAAATCCGAAGTTGGCTCGGAACAGTCTGAAACAGAAAAATATTCTGAAAATGAAATAATAATCTGATTAAAAGGCGGGATGGAGGAAAAAATGGAACGAAAATATGCAAGTATCGAGAAGGCACTGGAGGATTTACGGCAGGGAAAGATCATCCTTTGCTCAGATGACCCGGACAGGGAAAATGAGTGCGACATGATATGTGCGGCAGAATTTGCAACCCAGGAGAATATCAATTTTATGGCAAGTTTTGCGAAGGGACTTATATGTACACCCATGAGTTTGGAAATCGCAAACAGGCTTCTGCTTCCGCCTATGGTTTCCGAGAATACAGACAACCACGAGACGGCATTTACGGTATCGGTTGATCATATAGACACAACAACCGGGATTTCTGCAAAGGAGCGTGGACTCACTATGCGGAAGCTGGCAGCAGGAGAATCAAATGGTACAGATTTCAGACGTCCGGGTCACGTTTTCCCGCTTACTGCAAGGCGCGGGGGAGTACTGGTGAGAAACGGCCACACAGAGGCTACCGTTGACCTCATGAGGCTCGCGGGACTTACGGAGTGCGGCGTTTGCTGCGAGATCATGGCAGCGGACGGAACCATGATGATGACCTCGGAAATCTGGGAGATGGCGGAGAAGTATGACCTTACATTTATCACCATAAAGGATCTGCAAACCTATATCCGCATCCATGAGAAGCATGTGGTGCAGGAAGCCTCGGCAAAGCTCCCCACAAAATTCGGCGAGTTCAGGATGTGTGGTTATGTCAATGACATCACCGGGGAGCATCATGTTGCACTTGTAAAGGGCGATATCGGAACGGGTGAAGATGTGCTGTGCAGGGTTCATTCGGAGTGTCTCACGGGAGATGCATTCGGTTCCCTGAGATGTGACTGCGGACTTCAGCTGGAAAAATCCATGGAGATGATAGAAAAAGAAGGCCGTGGGATACTGCTCTATATGAGGCAGGAGGGCAGAGGAATCGGACTCATCAATAAGATAAAAGCCTATGCACTTCAGGAAGAAGGTTATGACACTGTGGAGGCCAATGTTAAGCTCGGTTTTGCACCGGACATGCGGGAGTACTGGGTGGGCGCGCAGATACTGAGAGATCTGGGAGTGAAGTCCCTGAAGCTTCTGACCAATAATCCGGATAAGGTTTATTCCCTTGAGGATTTCGGTCTGTCCATCAGCGAGCGGGTTCCAATTGAGATCCCGGCACAGAGGTACGATATAAGGTATCTCAGGACAAAGAAAATAAAGATGGGGCATATATTTAATGCCATAGATCTGAAGGAAGATGAAACAGCCTGAGGCAAAACCTAAAGGTGATTCCGTGTACGTTGCTTTCAGAAGAAAACTTAAGAATCATCATTAAATCAGATAAGAGTTATCAGTTATTGGGAAATACAGAAAATTATAGGTAGATGGATATAAGAACAAAGGAGAAGGAAAATGAGAGAGATCAATGTTTTGGAAGGAAAGCTTGTTGCAAAAGAGGGAATGAAGGTTGGTATCGTGGCGGCCAGATTCAATGAGATCATTGTGAATAAACTACTTGGCGGAGCCATTGACGGACTTGTCCGCCACGGAGTGGAGGACGGGAACATTACCGCCGCCTGGGTACCCGGTGCCTTTGAGATACCTGCAGTTGTGAAGCGTATGGCGAAGAGCGGAAAGTACGATGCAGTGATAGCTCTTGGTGCGGTGATCAGAGGACAGACAAGTCATTACGATTATGTTTGTAATGAGGTTTCAAAGGGTGTTGCACAGATTTCACTTGAGACCGGAATTCCCGTTATGTTCGGAATTCTGACAACCGACAACATAGAGCAGGCTATCTCAAGAGCCGGAAGCAAGGCAGGAAACAAGGGCTATGACTGCGCTGTTGGTGCCATAGAAATGGTGAATGTGATGGAGCAGATCTGACGAATCATACTCTGACACTGTAGAATTGAATTAAGGAAAACAATAGAAAGAAGGAACCGTGTTGAACTGACACGGTTCCTTTTTTGACCTATTGTAGTCTGCCTGCTTCTTTGTCATATTTTAAATTTCTGTAGTAAAGCGCTATGTCTATCGATACCAGTAGTATATCTGCCAGGTAGAACCAGAAGGAGTGAAGAAGTTCTCCGGTTCTCAGATATACTATTATCTTTGCGGATATTCCGAACAAATATCCGATGACTACAAGATATTCGTACATCACGCTTTTTCCGAGGGTGGTTTTACTTTTTAGCGATTTCAGTATGTTGATGGGCCATGAACAGCCGAAGATGATCAGCATAATTATTTCGCACAATACTACTATATCCATTGATATTATCTCCTTAAGCTTGATATAAAACCAATTAATATTTTTTTATAAGATTTAATGCATTACCACGACAGACCTTTTCAGCAGTTTCGGGAGAGAGCTTGTCTAAGAGGGAGTAATATTTTGTTACTTCGGCAGGGTAGTTAGACCAGTGACCTACCTTGTCTGTACCTATCATAAAACGATCGGGATATTTCTCAATGAGCACAGCCCACATTTCCGAAAATATAGTCGTTGAATTATTAATATGTTCCATTTTGCTCATCAGGTCTCCTTTTACATAATTCTCAAAGAATACCCAGGATATATCAACGTAGAGATTAGGATGATTGTGAAGAAGTTCTCCCGCAATTATCAGCAGTTCTTCAATCTCGATTCTACGTGAAATACCTATATGAGCCCAGATGATTTTACAGTTCCTGTTGAAGGAAAGAGCCTCCTCCAGTTCATATCTGTATTCGGGTTCAGTGGCATTTTGAGGAGAGATGTTATGATGAACCAGCACGGGCAAACCACGGTCTGCGGCCAGGTCAAAAATCCTTTTGAAAGTCGGATTGTTAATTCGAAGACCTTCTCCGTAGGTCAATGCAGTAAGGTCGTCATGTCTGCTCATGATCTCACCTATGCCTTGCCAGAAATCCGGATACATATCCAAAAGACGCTCTATCTGGTCAGCAGCATATTTGTCTGTGCAGTCAACACCACAGCAGAAGGGATGAAATCTTCTTCTGATTTCTTCCGGCTGACACATAAGTTCATGGGCGAGAATGTGATCGGTTCCCGAATAATAGTAGCATCTGCTGTCGTCGCTCAGATAGTAGAGGGGTGGTTTTTTCATATCATTATTCCATTTCTTGACCAGAGGCATCCCAAAAATGATAGCCTCGGAGACACCACTCATGTCCATGGCACGGGCGAGTTCAGGGAACCCGTCCGAATTCTGGGTAAAATCAAGAAAATGCAGATGGGAATCTACAATTTTGTATTTAAGATCGTTTGTGACAGTTTGAATATCTGTTTTTTTATCGAAAATCATATCCTTGCATATAACCTTTCTGTAATTAACAAAACATAAATATGTTCAGGTATCCCATAATATCGACAGATAATATCATTTGTATAAATCCTGTTCTTAAGGCTGAATGGTGAATGCACGGGATTTTTTCTATTGGCCAAAAATAAAAATTATTTTAAAATGGCTAATAGAATCTTGAAATGGAATCTTAAAAGGAGTTTTGACTATGGGATTATTTGATTCATTAAAATCACAGGCTATATCCACAATAAGAAAAGAAGCAGGTAGTGCAGTTAATAATGCAGTGAATGGTGCGATGCAGAACATTGGAAAGGGACGCAATCATACAGAGACTTTTCAATTTAATGTTCTCCCGCAAAATCTGTCAGAACTTCAGTCTTTGCCGGAGGCATCATTAGACAGTGCGTTTAAGACGGCAGCTCTTGTTATAGTGGCACTTACAAGATATGAACAGGATACGGCTGCATGTTTTGAAATGCTTAACTTCTTAAAGGGACCGGAACCGTTAAGTGAGTTTGAAAAACAATTTTTAAAGGACCGTTTGTCGGGAGCAACCTATAAAACAATGTCGTTCTTTGATGGTGCAATCCCCGGGAACAATTATCAGCCGACGGTTCCTTATACGTTAAAGGTTAGTGAAAATCCGTATTCTTTTGATAATGAAAACTGGGCTGTAATGTATGTTACCAGTGGTGGAGCGGATTCACCGAGACCGATCAAACTACGTAAGAAACCTTCCACAGGACAGTGGTTTTTAAATGAAATTCAATGCCTGTCGGATATACGCACACCTGTAGCGGCGGATCCGTGGGCTTAAAACAAAAATGGCTTTATCGAACATGAAGGCAGCGGAAAAAGCAGCTGAAGATGCCGAAGCCGCAGAAAAATCTATACAGATTTAGCGCATGCAAAAACAGAGTAAATACAAATATGTCAAAAGATATCATTGAGCCGGAATACTATAAAGATTTCAGATGCATAGGAGGGGATTGCTCTTTCACATGCTGTAAAGAATGGAAGATTGCTGTGGATCCGGACACAAAAAAGAAATGGAAATCCATAAAGGCTCCGGAAGGAATGAAAGAACAGGGCAGACTCCCGGAATCTGTCAGTGAAAGCGATATGTTGGATGCTTTCATAGTAAAAGCAGATGACTCGGAAGTGATCGGACTGCTTCCAAATATGAAGTGTCCTTTTCTGGAAGAAGACCGGTTATGCATACTTGTGAAGAATCACGGAGAAGAGGTTCTTTCAAAAACCTGCCATACTTTTCCAAGAGAGAGTCATGTCTATTCTGACCGCGTGGAAAGAGCTTTGGTTTCCTGTTGTCCTGAGGTTGTTGACAAATGGAAAGACATTGACAGTTTGAGTTTCACCGGATTTGATTACAAAGATGTTTCCGTGATCAAAAATCAAAAAGATGTATATAGACAGGTCAGAGATCTCATGATGTATTATCTGGCCGATGATAGGGTGAGTAACAGGATAAACCTTCTAAAGGCTTTCTTTGTTCTTCTGGATATATATTCCAAAAATGACGTCAGGGATCCTGGGGAGTATCTTTCCGGAGAGACTTTAGAGGAGCTGGAAGAAACAATAGAAACACTGTTTGAGGAACCGGAAGAATCAGTGAAAGAACGTAACGAGTTGTTTCTTGATATCACAGAGAACTATGTAAAAGAAGGAAGATATGCAGAGTTCCTTGGTCCTATGATAGATGAGGCAGAGCGATTGAAGGATTGTTCGGACTATGCTGTATTCCGTGAAAAAAACAAAGAATATGAAAAGCTCATGAGAAATTATCTTGTATCCGAGACCTTTTCAACTCTTCTTTTTCCTGATGCGGATATTCCGGATCTCGTAATGCAGTTTGAGTGGATGATGATGGAATATGCCCTTATGGAGCATGCGGTATATCTCAAATGGCGTTCATGTCCGGATAAAACAGTTCCCTACGAAACGGTACGTGACATGATGGTACTTGTTTCAAGGCTGACAGGATATGGCATGGATGATATCGAAGAGTACCTTATCAACAGTTTTGAGGATGCTGTATGGGACTTTGGATATGCGGTTTTTCTGCTGGGATGATTTCTTCTGACAGACAACTGTCACTTTCAAAAAACAAATAATCCGAAGACCATTTTGTGTTATAGTTGCAGTATGATCGTAAGATTATTCTACAGGATGACTATAAGGAGAACTCTGATGACAATTCAAAATCCTAACTATATGTACTATAAGCAGTTGGCAGATACATGGAAGAGTGCTGACGGTTCCATCACAGCCGTCCTTACTGATACCGTGCATATCACTGTAAAATATGGGGATGCAATAATTGATGGTTATTATGATGTGGTTCCGGCAGGCCTTGACATGACGACATCAATGCAGGGATTTATGGGCCTGGGAATGATGGGGGTTTCTGATGGTTTTACATATCAGCATAACTTCGGTGAGGATTTCAGAATAAAGCTTGGTGATACAGCCCTCAAAAAAGGTGATCAGACGATCTACAACATTGCTTCCGCATGGCATGATATTGAAGACAAGCTTCACATCGACCTGATCAATGCTTTCACAGGAGAAAAGATAAGTTTCGTTCTGTCCCGTGACGCAGCAGCTTCTGCTGTAACACTGAAAGATGGCGAAGTTCAATGTGAATGCGGGCAGATTTTCTCCGGTAAGTTTTGCCCAAACTGCGGAGCACAGCGTAAAGAGGAAAATACATTCGTTTGTGAGTGCGGATATAGCGGTCCCATCAGCAATTTCTGTCCGGAATGTGGTAAA
The DNA here is from genome assembly GCF_000701645.1 of Oribacterium sp. FC2011. Classification (NCBI taxonomy): domain Bacteria; kingdom Bacillati; phylum Bacillota; class Clostridia; order Lachnospirales; family Lachnospiraceae; genus Oribacterium; species Oribacterium sp. FC2011. The sequence continues at coordinate 41,565 of NZ_JNJM01000007.1, read as the reverse complement.
CCTGTTTCGTCACAATTGCAGAAAATAACTCCGTCACCTTCACCCGCTTCTGCGATACCCCCTGTTGCCTTCAGGATTACTGATGATGGCACCATAGAGCCGGTGTATGATGATGGAACCGATACTTCCGAACAGGAGCAGCAAGCCGGTTGGACATGTTCAGAATGCGGAGCCGATCTTCAGACTGGAGATACATGCACTAAGTGCGGAGCGGAGATTAAAAAAGAGCTGCTTTTTTCGATATCAGAATATAAGTCGACCAACCCTCCCCAGTATGATGGTGTTCAGGTGTGGAAGTTTTCAGATACAAAACTCATAATGCAGAGGGGGAAGCGTTTCCGATTCATACCAATTACAGTCACTGAGCCTGCATTAGAAATCATCAGAAAATACGGCATCGATAATAAGGAGAAGAATAAAAGTCTCATGCCGGGAATCTGCGGAGGTTATCAGACAGTAAGCTTTTGGGACGGAGAAAAGATGGTTGGAGCTTCTACAGACGATATGCCCGGAGCGGCGAGTGCATACTATGAACTTATGGCTTTGTTCATGACGGCAGCTAACGAGTAACTCTTAAGTCGGTGGACCGTGTGGACGGGAATAGTGACACTGGCTAAAGCATTACACTAACGATCAATAATAATAGATTCAACAATATAAATATCCCGGTTCAGTCAAAGGGTGTTTGACTGAACCGGGATATTCTTTTCTGTTTTACAGGGCATCTTCATCCATGGTTTCCAACAGAAAACTGACCGGTCTGAAACCGTCGTTACAGGAAATCATAGCTGATTTCGGATTCTTCATCCAACCGTCATAGAAGTTTTCCCCACCGTGAGCCAAAGCCATTACAAATGCCGACACCGTATCCCAGGCACTTGAGCAAAATCCCTCAGGTTTTTCCCAACCATTGCATATAAAAGTCTGCCCAAGTTCCATAGAGCAGGCATGCTCCAGGGGATTCTCATACTGCTCTATCAGATCGTCATAGTGGGCAATTTTCTTTACTGTAATACGGACCTTTTTCATGGGTAGTCTCCTTTGCTTGTATGATATACTATTAGAGTATATAATTCTTTGCTTTTATACATTATGAGCAAAGACTAATTTCTACATCATACAAGATATTATACATGACGGAATGCTTTATGATTATTATAAAGCAAATGAAATATCCATGAGGACAATTTACGGAGGAGTTAAATGTTTTATCTGATTGAAGAAACATTGAAAGAAATCAAAAAGGAAGATTTAAAAACCACGGACAAGCAATATGTTGCCGTGTTGTCCTCCGAAGAATGGAAACAGGATTTGGATATGTTTGAAATGGGTATAGATATAGGTCCTGATCTGGCTGAGATATTCACTACAAAAGCAGAAGTGAACTATGATTCACTTACAGGTTCATTTTCTATTCCAAACAGAAATGATCTTTCGGGAACGGACAGCAAGTTTGCCTTCGTACTTGACGAAAAAGGAATAGTGTTTATCGATGACAGCGGTAAGGCAGAAGAACTGATAACCAATATCCTGCGTGTGAAAAAGTGGAAGTTTCCGAGTCTTGAAAGATTTATATATGATTTTCTGGATCAGATAGTGATAGATGATTTAAGGCTCATGGAAAAATACGAGTGTGAGCTGGATTCCATGGAAAAGACTATCATGGACGGTAAGGACTCGTTTCCATCAGTCAGACTGAATGATATCAGAAACGATATACGAAACCTTCGTATCCATTATGAACAGCTCCTGGATCTGGGTCAGGAACTTGAAGAGAATGAAAACAATTTCTTTAAGCAAAAAAACCTGAGATACTTCAGGCTGTTTTTAAATCGTGTGTCAAGACTTCATGACTATTCGGCTTCGTTACGGGATTATACTATGCAGCTGAGAGACCAGTACAAGGCACATCTGGATATCAAACAAAACAGCATCATGACGATACTGACGGTTGTTACAACGATCTTTATGCCGCTTACGCTTATAGTAGGATGGTACGGGATGAATTTCCGATACATGCCTGAACTTGAATGGAGGTGGGGATATCCTTTAATAATTGTTGTAAGCATTCTGATTGCCGTGGGTTGTTTACTGTTCTTTAAAAAGAAAAAGTGGTTGTAGTTAAACAGGATGGTGCTCCGGAGCTTTATCAATACATGATGAAAACCATCTATTATTGAAGCAGGATCATCTTTAGGGATTTACAGGGGAACTAAGTATATTTATATGAGAAAAACGGAGGTGAGTTATGATCAATGCTGTCGGCAGGGAAATACCTGATGAGATACTCAGAAAGTACGGAAAAGAACCGTTTAGCGGAGTTCATTACAGAGACAATAAGCCATATAAAAAGGCTGAAGTTACGGCTTGTGGCATGGTTGATCCAATGAGAAACAAGATGGTGTCATCCATAAGGGAAGCGATGGAAAAATGCAACGCCCATGATGGCATGGTTTTCTCATTTCATCATCATTTCCGGGATGGGGATCATATAGTCAATATGGTGATGCAGACTGCCTTTGAAATGGGACTTAAGGATCTGACAGTCTGTGCCAGTTCCCTTGGCGCTGCCCATAGTGTGGTTGCGGATCTAATCGAAAAAGGCATCGTCACAGGCATACAGACTTCCGGAATCAGGGACCGTATAGGAGAGGCCGTATCATATGGAAAGCTTAAGACGCCTGCCATTATCCGTTCTCACGGTGGACGTGTGAGAGCTATTGAGGAAGGTGATGTACATATAGACATCGCATTTATCGGGGCTCCTACAGCGGATGAATACGGGAATTTAAGGGCAGTAGGCGGAAAGAGTGACTGCGGTGTTCTGTCATACTCTATGGTGGATGCAAAATATGCAGACTACACTGTGGCAATTACAGACACTCTTGTACCGTTCCCCAATTATCCGCCATCTATCCCAATGACTGATGTGGACTATGTCTGCGTGGTGGATGAGATAGGAAATCCTGCAAAAATAGCCAGCAATGTAATCCGAATGACTCAGGACGTAAGAGAACTTAAAATGGCGGAAGACTGCGCAAAGGTCATGGCAGCAACGCCGTTTTTCAAAGATGGTTTTTCTTTCCAGACCGGAGGAGGCGGAGCTTCCCTTGCGGTTACACGATTCCTGGAGCCACTGATGGAGGAGAGAAACATTAAAATGTCTTTTGCCATCGGCGGTATAACGAAGCCCATGTGTGACCTTTTGGAAAAGGGTTATATCAGAACCGTTGTCGATGCCCAGTGTTTTGATAAAACAGCTATAGAATCGGTAAAAAATGATCCGAGGCATTATGAGATTTCAACCTCAGAGTACGCAAATCCTCTTAACAAGGGAGCCTTCGTCAATAAGCTGGATTTTGTGATCCTTGGAGCCCTGGAGATAGATACCGGTTTTAATGTAAATGTCACAACAGGCTCAGATGGTGTGCTGCGAGGGGCACCGGGAGGACATCCGGATACGGCAGCCGGAAGCAGATGTTCAATCATTGTTGCGCCTCTTATAAGAGGACGCATACCCACAGTGGTTGAAAGGGTTGTCAATGTCACCACCCCGGGTGAAGCCGTTGATGTTCTGGTTACGGATTATGGTGTAGCCATTAATCCAAAAAGGAAGGATCTTATAGAATGTCTTTCTGCGTCAGGGCTTCGTATCGTGACTATTCAGGAATTGCTTTCGACTGCATTAAACATCGTCGGGAAACCTGAACCCATTCATTTTGAAGATGATATAGTAGGAATAATTGAAAGCCGGGATGGTACAATAATGGATGTGGTCAGACGCATAAAACCGCAAACAGAGATACATGAGATCATAGGGTGATAGGGCAAACGGTGAATATGTAAGGACCATTAATATAGTGTCGGAATTCTCGGAAGTGAAATAAAAGCCACACCCCGTTTCTTCTTAATCAGAAGAAACGGGGTGTGGCTTTAAGTGTTTCAAAGAATATGAAACGATTCGTGATTAATGATTTTAAAAGATTGTATAAACTCTGCCTGGTAGAAACCGTTTTAAGCCCCGGCCTTAAATACCTTGCCGCTGCTTAACCAGCTTCTGATGTCTGATACTCCGAGAAGTTTCTCATAGCTGTTTCCGGATGAGATAACAAGAGTAGGAGCCTGTTTGATTCCAAACTTTTCTACAAGTGTAGGATTTTCCATTGCATCCATGATCTCATAATGTACGCCTGCTTCGTCAAGAAGTGATCCGGCAATCTTGCAGTTAGGACATGTAGGAGTCTTGAACAGCATGATGGTATCTTCGGCAGAAGGAGATGAAATTGTGTTTGTTTCATTTTCCGGCTTGATAGCATTGGTCTCAGCCTTTGGCTTCATCTTAAGTCCTTCGTGAGTCAGCTTGGAATTTCCGAGATTATAAACCTTGCGGTCTTTGTACTCCTGAGCCTTTCCGTCATTCCAGTTGGCGATAGGTCTGTAGTAGCCGGTGATACGGCTGTAAACCTCTGTCTTTGCACCGCAGTGAGGACATACTGTCTGTTCGCCTGTAAGGTAACCATGCTCCTTGCATACTGAATATGTCGGTGACATGGTGTAGTAAGGTAGTTTGTAGTTCTCTGCAATCTTTCTTACAAGGCTGGCAGCTGCTTTCCAGTCAGGAAGCTTCTCACCAAGGAATGCGTGGAACACGGTTCCTGAGGTGTAAAGAGTCTGCAGCTCATCCTGGATATCAAGTGCTGAGAAAATGTCCTCAGTATATCCAACAGGAAGGTGTGATGAGTTGGTGTAGTAAGGAGTTCCGTCCATGTTTGCTGTGATGATCTCAGGATAAAGCTCCTTGTCATGCTTTGCAAAACGATAGGTTGTGGACTCTGCAGGAGTTGCTTCCAGGTTGTAGAGCTCACCGTCATACTGAACCTGATACTCTGACAGGCGGTTTCTCATGTGGTTGAGAACATCCTGTGAGAACTTCTGTGTACGTTCATCAGTCATATCTGCACCGATCCAGTTTGCGTTGAGGCCGACTTCGTTCATACCGATAAGACCTATGGTAGAGAAGTGGTTTGCAAATGTGCCGAGATATCTCTTGGTGTATGGGTACAGACCCTGCTCCAGAAGCTTTGTGATGACCTGTCTCTTGGTGTGGAGTGATCTTGCTGCGATATCCATAAGATGATCGAGTCTCTTATAAAAGTCTGCTTCGTCAGAGGCAAGATATGCTATACGCGGCATATTGATAGTAACAACTCCTATAGAGCCTGTTGACTCTCCGGAACCAAAGAAACCGCCGCTCTTTTTACGAAGCTCTCTTAAATCAAGGCGGAGTCTGCAGCACATTGAACGGACATCTGAAGGCTCCATATCAGAGTTTATGTAGTTTGAAAAATAAGGTGTTCCGTATTTGGCAGTCATTTCAAACAGAAGCTTGTTGTTCTCTGTCTCAGACCAGTCGAAATCACGTGTGATGGAATATGTCGGGATAGGATACTGGAAACCGCGTCCGTTGGCATCGCCCTCGATCATGATCTCGATAAATGCCTTGTTTACCATATCCATTTCCTTCTGACAGTCGCCGTAGGTAAAATCAAGTTCTTTTCCGCCAACAATGGCATTAAGGTTTCTGAGATCGGAAGGAACTGTCCAGTCCAAAGTGATATTTGTGAAAGGAGCCTGTGTTCCCCAACGACTTGGTGTATTTACGCCATATACAAAGGACTGTATGCACTGCTTAACTTCCTTCTGGGAAAGATTATCCACCTTTACAAAAGGAGCCAGATAAGTATCGAAGGATGAGAAAGCCTGTGCGCCTGCCCACTCGTTCTGCATGATTCCAAGGAAGTTAACCATCTGATTGCAGAGAGTAGAAAGATGGTTTGCAGGTGAAGATGTGATCTTACCCGGAATACCGCCGAGACCTTCCATAATAAGCTGTTTCAGTGACCATCCTGCGCAATAGCCGGTCAGCATGGAGAGATCGTGGATATGAATGGCAGCGCTTCTGTGAGCCTTGGCAATTTCATCATCGTATACTTCTGAAAGCCAGTAATTGGCCGTGATGGCACCTGAATTTGAAAGAATGAGACCGCCAACAGAATAGGTGACAGTTGAATTCTCTTTTACTCGCCAGTCATTGATCTTTAAATAGTCATCCACGATATCCTTGTAGTTAAGGAGGGTGGAATTGACATTACGTACCTTCTCACGCTGTTTACGATAGAGAATATATGCCTTTGCAACATCGGAGTAACCGGACTCGGAGAGAACCTTCTCTACACTGTCCTGAATCTCTTCCACGGTGATCTTGCCATCCCTGACCTTGGTCTCGAAATCTGAAGCTACTCTAAGCGAAATAAGGTCGATTACGCTTGAATGATATTCCTTCTCTAAAGCTTCAAATGCCTTTGTGATGGCTGCGGATATTTTGGAAATATTGAACTCGACTATAGCGCCATCTCTTTTAACTACCTGATACATAGGATCCCTCCCCCTGTGTTTTTGTGATAATTTAACGATAACACAAAGGGATCGAAGGTTCAATATGTAGAAGTGCATTGTAAGTAAAACGCAAGATATTGTGGTTAACGACATTTTGAACAGATGGAAAAAGGCATAAAAAAGCGGATATGATACGCAAAAAATGTGTATCATATCCGGTCATCTTTAGTATCCGAATGCGAGTGCGCCGCCGTCGAGTGCATAGTCCTGTCCTGTGATATATTTTCCGTGAGGGCCGATCAGGAAAGCTGCCATTGCACCCAAGTCTTTGGTGTCGCCAAAATCATGTACAGGGATGCGGTTCAGGATCTGTTGTCTGCGTTTGTCATCCATAACCTCATCCAGCATTTTTGAGTGGAACCAGCCGGGAGCAATAGAGTTTACACAGATGTTATCGTTTGCCCATTCTATGGCAAGACCTCTTGTCAATCCACAAACGGCTGCCTTACTTGTGCAGTAGGGAACAACTAGTGAAAATCCAAGGTGTGCACTCATGCTGGAGATATTGATGATCCTGCCTTTGAAAGGACTTTTTTTCAGATAAGGATAACAGAGCTGTGACATAGTGAAGACGCATTTAACATTAGTATCCAGAACACGATCAAATTCTTCTTCGGGTACTTCCTGAGCAACACACTTATAAGTGGTTCCTGCGTTGTTGACGAGGAAGTCAAAATGTCCTTCGTGTTTATCTGCAAGTTCTGCAATAATCTTTGTCATGGCGGCTTTATCGTTAATGTCACCTTTGATATGTATGGTGCCGGCCACACTGTCAGGGAAACCATCCTTAACTTTGCCGGTTCTGGAAATTATGTAGACCGTCGCACCCTGTAAAGCCAGAATATTTGCAATGTCAAGACCGATGCCGCTTGAACCGCCTGTTACGATTCCGGCATATCCTGTAAGTTCACCCATGATTTAATTACCTCCTGATTTGCGAATGATGTATTTTATATGGCGGCACGTTTTGGATTATTACGCTGTGCCACAGACAAAAGATAAGGTTACTTTAATAATTAAAATTCTCTATGTTATAATGACTGCATATTTCTTGATATGAAAAGATTTATATGAAACTTATCCTAAGGGAAAGGAAGTGCATATAATGAATGCCACAATCCGAGATGTTGCAGAAGCAGCAGGAGTCAGCATTAGTTCGGTTCACATCGCACTTAGTGGAAAAAAAGGTGTCAGTGAATCTACAAGAGCTCTCATAAAAGAGGTAGCAGAGAGGCTGGGCTATCAGCCAAACGAAAATGCTGCGTCTTTGAAACGTAAAAGACAGAAGATCCTGATAGTCCTGCCGGGGGTGCAGGGAGATAACAGCTTTTTCTATCCGCCCATGTGGCAGGGAATCCATGACTATGTATCAGCACATATTGCAAATGCTGAATTCATTGAAATTCCATATCATTCACATCAACACGATGAAATAGCGCAAAAGGTACATGAGATGCTGCACACCGGTGAAATCGATGGTTATCTCTCGGCGGGACATCTGGAAGTTGTTTCTGAAAGTGATTGGGAGTTTATCGATAGTAGAGGAATACCCGTGGTGTTTCTGAACTCATATCGTGAAAACACTGATTACCTTTGCTGCGTTGAGTGTAATTACGAGGTCATCGGCAGAACCATGGCGGAACTGATCACTTCCAGGATAATGTCGTATGGTAGTATCTTCCTTTTGGCCGGTAATCCCAAATTCCATTCACATTCTCAGATCGTCCGAGGATTTGATGCATATCTGAATGAGAATAACATCAAAAATCTGGTGTATAAAGATTTCTCGTGGAGTATTGAAAATGCAAATTATCTCCATATCCTCAGAGAAGTTATGCGCCCCGACATCGCTGCTTGTGCATCGGTATTTTCGCAGGGAACCTACCTTTTGGGACAGGCCCTGGAAGAATCAGGTAAGGTTGATATTTTTTCTGTGGGTTCTGACCTTTCTGAAGATACTCAGGAGCGTGTCAGAAAGGGTGTTTTTAATAACGTTATCCAGAAAAATCCTTATGCTCAGGGTTATTACGGTATTCGCGTCCTGACAGACTATCTTGTCAATGGTAAGGAGCCTGAATCCAAAATAGTCTATGTTGGTGCTGACGTGGTATTTAAGAGCAACCTCCCGATGTATGAAAAGAGTAATGTCGGTGCGATGATCTTCTATTAATGATCTTTCGGATTATACTTCCTGGCAGATATAGTTGTGGCAGGCGCTCTTAATGAGATCCCAGTCAAGCTCTGCTCCGACACCCGGTTTGTCCGGAACGTGGATGATACCGTTCTCATCTATGGGGAGATCGCCCTTCATAGGGAGACGGTAATTGTCTTCCGGTACAAAGTATTCAAAATATTTGCAGTTCTTAATAGCACAGCTTACATGAAGATTGGCCATATCCATATAGTTCATTGTTGTAGTATGTATCTCGACATTGAGGCCGAATGCTTCTGCAAGATGTGCTATTTTTAATGTGCCTGTTACGCCGTCTTTCCAGGAAACGTCTGCACGAACAATATCGGCAGCGTGCTGGTTGATGACCTGTGCGACGCCCCAATGACAGCCTCTGGTTGTTTCTGTTGCTGCTATAGGAATATCCAGTGTCTTACACAATTCTGTGTACTTATATAATTCAAAATCACGGAATGGTTCTTCAAACCATTCAAAATTCAGACGTTCCAGTTGTCTGCCGACGCGAACGGCTTCGTCAATGGTGTAATCACCAACAGGATCAGTCATGAGAGCGAAATCCGGACCGACAGCATCGCGGACAGCCTGATGAACAGCCATATCGAACTCTACAGGTCCTGCAGGGTGCATTTTGTACCCCTTCAGACCTTTGCTCTTATAAAGAAGCGCTTCGTCAACATAATCCTGAATTGTAGGAAGGAAGTTGGAGCTGGCATATGCCGGAAGAGAATCTCTGTAAGCGCCAATGTACTTATAAAGAGGAAGATTCGCTTCCTTGGCACAGATATCCCAAAGTGCTACATCTACAGGTCCTGGAAGGAATACCGGGAAGAATGCTTCGTGTCTGTCTATCACCCAAAGCTCCTGGAAGATTGCCTCTCTGTCGTGGGGATCTCTTCCTAATACAACCGGTGCAACAGTTTCATTTAAATAAGACTCGGAAACAGCTCCTGATCTGGCAGCCATGCAGGTGGCGATTCCTTCGATGCCGGTATCTGTAGTAAGCTTGATGACAAGAACGTCCCAGCCCATTTTTGCGCCTCCCTGACGCTTTTCATCAAACAGGCATTTGCCTCGTTCTACCCACCAGCTTTCAAATTTTTTGATAATCATAGGTCTCCTCCATATTTCAAGGAATTTCAACATAAACGTACTACTAAAACGTTTTGTTTAAGTATATCAGAATAAATAAAAAACACTATTAAGCGAACAAAATTAATAGTATTTTCTTCCGAATTACCAAAAAAGATAACCTGTGTTGAGTGAAAATGTACAAAAAATTTTACTAAAACAACTAAAATGTGAGTAATTATTGACACTTCATTAATACGGTGATAGTTTAGATGCAGAAATAAACAAAAACGTTTTATCTGATATACAACAAGTTTTAACGTGTTTGTTCAATAACGTATTTTTGGTCCAAAGACAGGATTACAAAAATAGTCGTGATCATTTTAAGGAGGATTATGAAATGAAGAAAAATGTATTGTCTGGAGTTTTGGCAGGCCTGATGGTTATGTCTCTTGCAGGATGTGGTTCCGGATCTCAGCCGGCAGCAACCACGGCGGCAAAGCCTGCAGAAACAGCAGCACCTGCAGCATCAGCAGAAGCAAAGCCTGCAGAGGCAGCACCTGCAGCTGATTCACTTGTACTTCAGTGGTCAGAGGTAAACGGCGATGAGTACGGTGCAACAGTAGGTGCAAAAGCATTCGCAGAAAAGATAAATGAAGTTTCCAACGGTCAGATCACTATCGACCTTTACACAAATGGAACACTTGGAGATGAGAAGACTTCCATGCAGGGAATACAGATGGGAACACTCGATATTTTCCGTGGTAATGCATCTTCACTTTCCAACTATGGTGCTCCAACAATTGCTCTTACAGGTCTTCCTTATCTTTTCAAGGATATGGAGCAGTTCCATGATATGGCAGTTTCTGATCTTGGTCAGCAGATGCTTGATTCTGTAGATACAGATGATTGTGGTTATGTAGCTCTTGGCTGGCTGGTTGAAGGCCCAAGATCAATGTTCATCACAGAGGATACATATAAGAAGCTTGGATCACCGAGTGAATTTACTCTTGATATGATGAACGGACTTAAGATCCGTGTTCCTGAGACAGACCTCATGGTAAACACTATGAATGCTCTTAAGTCTTCTGCAACTCCTATAGCATATTCTGAACTTTATACATCTCTTCAGTCAGGTGTAGTAGACGGTGCAGAGAATGGTGTTACATCCTATCTTTCAAACTCATTTAATGAAGTTGCTCCTTACTTCATCACAGATGCTCACACATTTGGATGCGGCGTTATCCTTATGAATAAGGATAAGTGGAATTCTTTGACAGATGAGCAGAAGGGTTGGATGAATGAGGCAGCAGAAGCAGCTTCAGCAGCTTGCTATGAGTACAATCAGAAGCAGGAACAGGCAGCATTTGATTCATTTGCTGACAAGGGTGTTACAAGGATTGATGTTGCAGATCTTGATAAGTGGCAGGAGGCTTGCCAGAGTGTATATGCCACATACTCAGAGGCTGAGCAGGAGACCATCAAGAAGTTAGCAAGCGGTCAGTACTGATAAGGTATGAGTGTCATATGTCTTCTTCGGTGTGCATTTGCACATTAGTGGGAAACATAATTCGTGGCACGCCCGTATGAAGTACGTAAATATGCATTTTGCGCGAGGGAGGGCTGTGAGGAATCGCGCCCTTCCCTTTTTCTGTAAGAACAAAGTTGTTGGTCTATGACCGGAGGCGTTTTCATGAAAGATTTCGTTCGATTATGGGAAAAAGTTGACGCTTTTGTCTTTAAATTTCTCAAGTATCTCTGCGCCGCTATGCTCGGCGCACTTATCTGTATTGTTTTTTATATATTCCTTGGAAGATACGTATTGCATAACTCACCTATGTGGGGCGAGCCGCTTTCTCTTTTTCTTTTAACCTGGATGAGTATCCTTGGATCTGCTCTGGTTGTACGTTCCAATGAGCACCTGAAAGTAACCATGTTCGATGAAAAGATGTCAAAAAAGGCTCTTATTGCAACTGATATTCTTGGTGAAATCTGTATTCTGATATTTGCCATATTTATGATCGTGTATGGAATGCAGCTTATGAAACAGTCAAGAACCAATACAATGGCCGGTATCAATATCAGATATGCATATATGTATCTTTCACTTCCTGTTACGGGAGTGTTTTACATATTCGCACTGATTTCTCAATGGGTAAGGAGGTTTGATCAGAAATGAGCACAACAGCAATAGCAACATTTCTGCTTATAGCGATTTTTATAGTTCTGATTTTTCTTCGTGTTCCTATCGTATATGCTATCGGATTTGCTTCTCTTGTAGACTTTTTCTACTTAGGGATCAATCCGATGCAGATGGCACTGAAGTTTGTATCAAATCTGAATTCATATACACTGCTGGCTGTCCCGTTTTTCATAACTATGGGTGAACTTATGAGTGCAGGTGGTGTAACAGACAGACTGATAGATTTTTCCAAGGAACTGGTTGGTTGGGTGAGAGGCGGAGCCGCAATGGTTAACGTTGTATCTTCATTTTTTTTTGGAGGAATCTCAGGTTCTTCTTCCGCTGACTGTGCATCCTTAGGACCCATCGAGATAAAGATGATGGAAGAGCAGGGTTATGACAGACCATTCTCAACAGCACTTACAATGGCTTCTTCCGTAGAGGGAATTTTGGTTCCTCCATCTCAGAACATGGTCATCTATACACTTGCGGCAGCAGGTGTAACAACTGTTTCCATAGGACAGCTTTTCCTTGCAGGTTATGTGCCCGGTGCGGTTCTTTCTGTAGTTCTGATGATTTATTCATGGTATTACTCAAAGAAAAATAATATCCCTGTAACCGGAAGATTTTCTCCCAAGGCTTGCGCAAAATCCTTTATCCGTGCTATCTGGGGACTTGCAGCAGTTCTGATTGTTGTAGTCGGTGTCGTAGCAGGTATTTTTACTACAACAGAATCTGCGGCAGTAGCTGTTGTATGGTCTATGGCAGTTGGACTCTTTATTTATAAAGGATTCAAGTTTAGAGATATTCCACGCATCTTCAATAATGTAACCATGATGCTTGGTAAGGTCCTGATCCTTATAGGTGTATCCGGAGCGTTTACGTATCTTCTTACATATCTGAAGATTCCAACAATGGTTACAAACGCGCTGTTCTCATTTACAACAAATAAGATCATGATACTTGTTCTTCTGAATATTTTGATGCTCATCCTTGGATGTCTGATCGAGATGGCTTGTCTGATTCTAATGCTTACACCGGTCATTCTTCCTATTTGGATTTCTCTTGGACTGTCACCTATTCATCTTGGTGTTGTTATGGTTCTGAATCTCGGTATCGGGCTTCTGACACCTCCGGTAGGATCAACATTATTCATTGGTTCTGCGATTTCAGGTATCAGTCTGGAGAGGCTGTCGAAGGCAATGATTCCCTTCTATCTGGTAATGGGTATCGCACTTCTTATCCTCACATATTTCCCGCAGTCCTTTATGTGGCTGCCAATGTTGGCATATTAATGGAGGCATAAAATGGCTAAGCTTTGGAATAACGATGAAGAAATGTTTACGCTGATGAAGGAAAAACTATATACACCCGTTGTGGGAGATATATTGGATCAGATGGGTTACAAGCATCAGTTTTTACCTGCAAACATTCGTCCCTTGGAGGCTCTTGTACCGGCTGACGCATATATAGACAGAACACAGCCGGATAACAGACTTAAGGTTGCAGGATACGCATGTACAATTCTTGAAAATGATGTGTTCGAAGCTCCGAAGAAGCCGTTTGGACTTCTTACAGAGGCATTGGACCAGCTTAAACCAAATGAAGTATATGTGGCAACAGGTGCGCATAATTCCGCACTGTGGGGCGAACTTCTCACTGCAACGGCTAAAACAAGAGGGGCAGCAGGTGCGGTACTGGACGGATACACAAGAGATACACCTCAGGTTCTGTCGCAGAACTTCCCTGTATTTGCAACTCAATGCTGGGCCCAGGATAGTTCTGTTCGTACTTATGTTTGTGATATGAGATGTACGATTGAGATTGGTCAGGTTACGATCCATGACGGAGATCTGGTTTTTGGTGATATTGATGGAGTTCTGATCATCCCTAAGGAAATAAAGGATGAGGTTCTGGAAAAGGCTTTGGAAAAAGCTATGGGTGAAAAGAAGGTAAGAAAAGCCATCGAGGGCGGTATGTCAGCGACAGAAGCGTTTAAAGTATTCGGTATCCTTTGATGGATTCGTTTTCCTTCAGCATATGGTCGTAAAGACAATTGAGCATGGTGAGTAGAATGAATGAAAAAGTTTTTCAGGTAAACCTGCAGGATAATGTTGCGGTAGCTCTTACAGCTCTTGAGGCGGGTAGTACCGTTCCTTTAATAGGTGATACTGAACAGAAAGAGATAACAGCCGTAACTGATATCCCGGTAGGACATAAAATTGCTCTTCGTGACATAAGCGATGGAGAAGACATCGTAAAGTATGGAGTGGTGATCGGTCACGCCATAAAGAATATCCCTAAGGGATCATGGGTGCATCTTGAAGAGATGGCATCGAACTACGATGAGCGTTCAAGCCATCTGGATGCTATTACAGGTGCTCCGAAGGATATGAGTTACAAATAACCGAAAGGCATGGTACAGAGCTGTGAAACTGGAAGAATTAACCTTTAGAGGATATCAAAGAAAAAACGGAAGACCCGGTATTCGGAACAGGGTATTGGTTATCTACACAGTAAAATGTTCGGAATTTGTAGCAAGACAGATTGTTGAAAGGACAAATTCTCGGGATGTGGAACTTGTTGGATTTGATGGATGTACTGATAATCAGTATGCCATCAATATGCTGATCAGTATGATCCGTCATCCTAATGTTGGCGCAGTCCTCGCTGTCGGATTAGGCTGCGAATACATTCAGCCTGAATGGCTTGCGGATATCGCTACACAGGAAGGAAAATTATCTTCCTGGATGTTTATCCAAAAAGAAGGTGGAACAAGGTTATCAATACAAAAAGGCGAATCCTGGGCTTCCTGGGCAATTCGTGAACTCAGGAGCACTCCTACAGTGCCTATGACCTGGAAGGATCTCGTTATCGGTGCCGAGTGCGGAGGTTCTGATTATACATCAGGGCTTGCCGGTAATGCTGTTGTCGGCCGTTTTTTTGACAAACTGACAAGTCTTGGGGGAACGGCAATTTTTGAAGAGATTGTTGAAGCCGTCGGACTTAAGGATGTACTTGTGAAACGCGGAGCTACAGAAAAGGCAAAAGAAGAGATTGCATATACCTATGATAAAGCACTGGAGTATTGTAAGTCGGTAAATCAATATTCGGTAAGTCCCGGCAACTTTGCGGGTGGGCTTTCAACCATCGAAGAGAAGTCCATGGGTGCTATTGTAAAAAGTGGTTCCGGTAAGATTCAGGGTGTGCTGAAAGTAGCACAACGCCCGGAAAAGGAAGGATTATGGCTTCTGGATTCAACACCGGATCCTTACTGGATGCAGTTCGGTATCACCAATCCGAATGACAATGAAGGCCTGATGGATCTTATAAGCTGCGGTGCACATATGGTTTTTCTTGTTACGGGTCGGGGCAGTGTTGTCGGAAGTGCAGTTGGTCCCTGTGTGAAGATAACAGGTAACCATGAGACTTTCGAGCGTATGTCTGAAGACATGGAGTTTGATGCCAGTCCTATTCTGGAAGGCACAAAGAGTATGGCAGAAATGGCAGATGATCTTGCAAGATATGTTGCTGAAATTGCTGACGGAAAAGAAACTAAGTCTGAAGCATTGGGACATAAAGAATTCTTTATTCCCTATAAATATCAAGAGAATACTGTTGCCATCCACAGAAAATGTGAGGAAGGCTAACGAAAAAGAGGGGTAATAAAAATGGCTGCATTTACAGAAGAGGAAATAAATGGATTTCACATGAACGAATGGTACGATCTTGACGGTGAAGTTGCGATCGTAACCGGTGGCGGTACAGGATTGGGTCTTGCTATTACAAGATGTCTTGTATCTGCCGGTGCAAAGGTTGCTGTGGTCAGCAGAAAGTATGAAAAGGCACTGGAAGAGTTTGGTGATAATGTTAGATTTTACGAGCATGATATTTCCAATACAGAATATGCTCCGGAGCTTGTTGAAAAAATAGTGAAGGATTTTGGCAAGGTAACGATACTTGTGAACAATGCCGGAAATCACTGTAAGAAGTTTATATGGGATATGACTGTTGATGACTACAAGAGTGTTCTTGATGTGCAGCTTGTAGGTTCTTTCTCAATGACAAAGGCAGTTGTTCCTTATCTGAAGGAACAAAAGCACGGACGTATCATATTTCAGGCTTCAATGACTTCTTATATCGGACAGCCTCAGGTATGCGGATATGCCACAGCCAAAGCAGGGTTTCTTGGTATGATCCATGTTTTGACAGCAGAACTTGCAGAGTTTGGCATAACTGTAAATGCGGTTGCACCGGGATGGATTGACACCCCCATGTTCCATAAAGCGGTTGATACTGATCCTCAGCGACTTGCAAAAATTATGGGCAGAATACCGGCTAAGACGGTTGGAGATCCAATGGATATCGGAATGGCATGTGCCTTCCTGTGTTCCAGGGCAGCACGTTACATTACCGGTTCCTGTATCCCGGTAGATGGTGGTGCATTGATTGGTTTTTGATTTCTATGAGAGAGGCATTAAAAATGAAATTAAACAATAAGTTTTCAGAAGAACTATTTCTGACAAATGAAACAGGAAGAGAACTTTATCACAAATATGCTGAGCCCATGCCTATCATTGACTATCATTGCCATATTTCTCCAAAGGCAATGTATGAGAATCATGAATTTGAAGATCTTGGTGAGATGTGGCTTGAAGGTGATCATTATAAATGGCGTGCAATGAGAACTTTCGGTATTGAGGAGAAATACATCACAGGAACAGAAACAGATTTTCACGAGAAGTTTCTTGTATTCGCTAAGGTGTTGCCCAAGATGGTCGGAAATCCGATTTTTATATGGTGTGCTCTTGAGCTGAAAAGGTATTTTGGCATTGACGAACCTCTGACAGAGGAGAACGCCGAGGAAATATATCAGAAGACAAAAAAGATGATACATGAGAAGCACATGACGAGACAGTGGTGCATGGAGCATTCAAATGTAAAGCTGGTATCTACAACGGAAGATCCTGTTGATGATCTGGAGTGGCATAAAAAACTGAATGAGCAGAAGACAGCCACAAGAGTCATTACTGCGTTTCGTCCGGATAAGGCGATGTTTATCGAATTGCCTACATTTGACTCGTATTTAAAGCAATTATCAGAGGCGGCAGGAATTGAGATCACATCTTTTAAAACCATGCTTGATGCCCTTGATAGACGACTTCAGTATTTTAAAGAAGTTACAGGCACAACCGTATCCGATGATGGTATCCCTCACTTTACATTTGCTGATTACACTCAGGAGGAAATCGATACTATTTTTGAGAAGGCTCGAAAGAATGAAACTCTGACAGCCGGAGAAGTGGATCAGTATCAGAGTGCGTTCCTTATAGAGATGGGCAAGCTTTACAACAAAGAAGGATATGTCATGCAATTGCATATCGGCACGTATCTTGATGCCAATACTACCGGAGTTCAGAATGTGGGACAGTCTACAGGTTATGACTGCTGTGATGATCAGGCCGGTGTAACTTCTGTTGGTGAGATTCTTAACAGACTGACAATTGCGGGTGAACTTCCAAAAACTATTTTATATCCTCTTGACGGAACAAAAATAGAAACCTGGGCTATACTGGCAGCCGGATTCTGCGATAACGGTACAAAGTCCAAGGTTCAGCTTGGTGCTCCCTGGTGGTTCAATGATCAGCAGTTTGGCATTGAGCGACAGTTTAAGGCATGTGCAAATCTGTATCCGGTCTCATTGTCCGTAGGTATGTTAACTGATTCCAGATCCTTTATTTCTTATCCCAGACACGAACTCTACAGAAGAGTCTTCTGTAACTACCTAGGTGAATTATGCGAAAGAGGTGAGTATTTTGGTTCAGAGGAAAATCTGAAAGAAATCATAGAGGACGTCTGCATTCGGAATACAAACGAGTTCTTTGGATTTGGAGTTGAAGTATGATAAGCAGTATCAAAATTGATGAAACCGGTGCGGAACTTTTATATGAAGAAATGACCGGTAAGCCCAAAGGTTCTGTCGTGATATGTCCCGGAGGAGCTTACCTCTGGCTAAGTCCCCGGGAAGGATGGCCTGTTGCAAGAGAGTTTGAGAAGGCCGGGTATCAGTGTTACATTCTGAATTATTCTGTAGGAATGGAGAATGCTCCGCTTGGAAAAACACCTCTTAAGCAGTTGGCTTTGGCTGTTTCCAAGGTCAGAGAGATTGCAAAAGATAAAGGAAATAACACATTTACAGCAGTCTGTGGTTTTTCTGCCGGTGGACATCTTGCGGCATCATTGGGGGTTCATTGGAATGACCAGACTTTGGGTCTTGGTCTTACTGCAGAAACAATAAGACCGGATGCGATGATCCTTTCATACGCAGTGACGGAATTACATGATTTTGATGGGCATGAGCTTGTCAAATGCCTGTGTGGCGATGATGAAGAAATGTTCGAATACCTTGAAGTGGCAAAATACATTACCGGTGACACCCCTCCTTCATTTCTTTGGCACACAGTAACAGACGAAGAAGTATCTGTTCAGGCGTCAATGAATTTTATGAATGGACTTATAAGGAATGGAGTATTTGCAGAGCTCCACTTATATCCACAAGGAGTTCATGGCTTGAGCCTGGCAACACCTGCTGTGGAGGATCCTCAAAAAAACAGGATTGCTGATCCACACGTTGCAAGTTGGAGCGACCAGTGCAAACAGTGGCTGGATATTGTTAATCGTTTATGGACGGAGAAAATATTTTATTCCTGATAAATTGTCCATAAAATATTAATGATGTAAAATATTCTTTATCACAGGTTTTGTTTTCGGGACAATTTAATAAGGAGGCAATATGGCTGGATCAAAGGTATATTTTACGGATTTCAGGACGACTGTTGGAACGTCATTGACTGTTAAGATGCAGAGGCTTATTCGCAAGGCAGGTATAGGCAGCATCGATATGGACGGGAAGTTTGTAGCAATCAAAATGCACTTTGGTGAACTTGGAAATCTTTCATATTTAAGGCCCAATTATGCAAAGGCCGTAGCTGATGTGGTTAAAGAACAGGGAGGCATTCCGTTTTTAACAGACTGCAATACGTTGTATCCGGGCTCACGTAAAAATGCTCTTGAACACATGGATTGTGCCAATATCAATGGCTTCAATACCATCACTACAGGATGCCAGATAATCATCGGAGACGGTCTCAGAGGAACAGATGATATAGAAGTTCCGGTGCCAAATGGTGAGTATTGTAAAGAAGCTTATATCGGAAGAGCGGTTATGGATGCCGATATCTTTATTTCGCTTACTCACTTTAAAGGTCATGAGTCTACCGGTTTCGGGGGAGCAATCAAGAATATAGGTATGGGATGCGGAAGCCGTGCGGGTAAAATGCAGCAGCACAACAGCGGTCATCCAACAGTTCATGAGGATATGTGTCGCGGCTGCGGAAGATGCGCGAAGGAGTGCGGCTCAAATGCCATATACTATGAAAATAAAAAGGCTCATATCGACCAGGAGCTTTGTAAAGGATGTGGACGCTGCATAGGCGCCTGCGGATTTGATGCGATTGAAAATATGAACTGGGATGCAAACGAGATACTGGGTCGAAAGATGGCGGAATACAGTGCGGCAGTGTGCGCCGGCAGACCGTGTTTCCATATCAGTCTCGTTCGTGACATTTCCCCTAACTGTGACTGTCATGGTGAAAATGATGCTCCTATTCTGCCGGACGTGGGATTTTTTGCCTCGTTTGATCCGGTTGCCCTTGACCAGGCGTGTGTGGATGCATGTCTCAGATCAACACCTATGCCTAACAGCCAGCTTTCCGATAATTTAAGTAAACCCGGCTGGCATCATCATCACGACCATTTCTTTGATTCCAATCCGAATGTCAGATGGAAAGAGACATTGGAACACGCAGAAAAGATCGGACTTGGAACCCGGGAATATGAATTGATAACCATGTAAAGGATACAGAAGCCATAAAGATATGCATCTGTATGTCAGATATTACGGATGAAAAACAGCGTTGTTAGATGAGAGGGTGAGAGTATGAAAAGTGATTCAATAAAGAAAATGGTTCTTACGGCAATGTTTCTGGCAATAGGTTTGGTGCTTCCATTCCTTACAGGTCAGATCCCTCAGATCGGAAGCATGTTATTGCCGATGCATATACCGGCGTTCTTGTGTGCGCTTATCGTTGGAGAAAAGTGGGGTACACCCATGGCATTTATTCTGCCGATTTTAAGGTCGATGATTTTTGGTATGCCACCGATGTATCCGACTGCCATAGGTATGGCCTTTGAACTTGCAACCTATGCTTTTGTGGCAGGTTATCTTTACAGTCATTCCAAGTGGAAGTGCACGGAGGCTTTATACAAGTGCCTCCTTATAGCAATGGTTGCGGGCAGAGTTGTATGGGGTATTGTCCAGACAGTACTTCTGGGACTTAAGGGTAATGCTTTTACATTCCAGGCATTCATGGCAGGAGCATTGCTTAAAGCCATACCGGGTATTGCTCTTCAGCTTATATTGATTCCTGCGGTAATGATCGCATTAAATCGTACGAAACTTGTTCCGTTTAATTCAGGTGAAAAGGAAAAAGCACATCAATAAGCGTAAACCGGAGAAACCCACCGGGGACGGGGGCGCCAATTAGCATTTAGAACTTCCTTGACTAAAGTACATAAAAGTATATAAAAAAAAGAAAAGTATATAGAAGTATATAAAAGTATATATCTTGATAAAAAGTATATAGAAGTATATAAGCGTGTCAGGGAAGGTGGTTTAGTATGGAAAGAAATCCTTTTGCCATAAATTTTGGAATGGTTCCCAAACAGTATATAAGCAGAGATATTTTGATAGATGAAATTACAGAGGAGCTGATGTCTTTTATCATTCAAAAGGAGCAGATGCCTGTATCAGAACTTCTCGAACTGACAAAACAGAAAAAGAATGAATTCTCACAATATCGGGTTCGCCTTAAAGAAAAAGGGCTGATAAACACAGATACACATGGATTGGTCGGTTTTAAGCTTCCAAGGTTTGACGTATTTGTAAAAAATGAGATGATAAAGATATAGATATTTATTTTAAGTATGAAAAAAATTCATTAATATGCTGAAATATATACGCCATTTGACACACGTCAAATGGCGTATTACTTTTCCGCCGGAAAGAAGTATATTTGACGGGAGTCAAATATACTAATAGATGCAAGGATGGGTTGACCCGGTTAATTCAGGTATCAAGTCCTGCCTTATGCGCCTGGGAATGCTGCATAGGTCTGGGAATGTTGTAAATCTTTCCATCTTTCAGAAGTTTAGCTCCGGTTTGGTGATAGTAAAATGAGATGCCGTTTTCTACACACCGGGCGTGAACATCCTCTACCCAGGCATAGTCACAGATTCTGGCATTTGGTCCGGATTCACCGCCCACAGAAACTGATTCTATGACAGGAGTCCCATCGGAGGCTCTGTAGTTATCTATATATGGGCGGAGATCTACGGCGCTAAGCATTGGCTCTATCATTACAGAATGATGGAAAATCGGCAGCGAAAGATATATGGGCAGTCTCTTGTCGATCATGTCCTGATTCTCACAAGTTACCGCTATGGTTATATGCTCCCAGCCCTTTCCCCAACCGGACGGAAGATGTTCCTCTATCCGTTCCGGTCTTTTCGTGATCATGAAAAAAGTACAGTCGGAACGTTCATACATCATCTTCCAAGCATCATCACGCCACTCGTCCGCATCAGGATGAAAGAAATCCGAAGAAAAGCAAGTATAAATATGGGATCCAGCCGGGATTTTGTATCTTCCTTTATTAGGGCCGGATCTGAGAATCCTGACCGGCAGGTTGAAGCTGTCGGTCCTCTGCACAACTGAAGGATCTTTACCGATTGCTTCGTCCCGACGGTACATATAGCAATTAAGGCAGCCCGCACTGACTTTAGTGCAGCCGTGCCACAGATTCCAGTTAACCGTCATGGGAGTTCTCGGATCTATATTCTGTTCAGGGAAAAGTGATAATTGATTCATGATGGATATCTTAACACTGCCTTTTATGTATAGCAAATCCGCCTTTATGTGAAATACTTACAAAAGTACGAATATATATGCAGGTATGCAGACTGTTATATATAAAATGTTTATTTTTATTGCAAAGCTCGGGAAGTGCGGATATACTTTATCACTACAAAGTAATGAAATAGGAGATATAAACAAAATGAATAACGAATTTAAGCCTTATATCCCTGCGGATAAGGTGGTTCCCGAGATGACACCCACATCCATTATCATGGGTCTCGTCCTGGCAGTTATATTTGGTGCTGCCAACGCATATCTGGGTCTCAGAGTAGGTATGACAGTATCTGCATCAATACCCGCTGCGGTTATTTCAATGGCCGTAATCAGAGTTATCATGCAGAAGGATTCAGTTCTGGAAAACAATATGGTTCAGACTGTTGGTTCTGCAGGTGAATCACTTGCTGCAGGTGCTATTTTCACCATGCCGGCTCTTTTTATCTGGGCAAAGGAAGGTGTGATGGATAAGCCTTCACTCATTGCCATCACGGTTATCGCTCTGTTCGGAGGACTTTTGGGAGTATTCTTCATGGTTCCTCTTCGTAATGCACTTATCGTTCAGGAGCACGGAGTTCTTCCTTATCCGGAAGGTACAGCCTGTGCCGAGGTTCTTCTTGCCGGTGAGGAAGGAGGTTCTTCCGCAAAGGCAGTATTCATCGGTATGGGACTCGGCTCTCTTGTAAAGTTTTTGGTTGACGGTCTCATGGCAGTACAGAGTGTCTTTGTACTCAAGCTTGAAGCTCTCAAGACAGAGTTTGCAGCTGAGGTTTATCCTGCACTTATCTCTGTTGGATACATATGTGGGCCACGCATATCTGCGTATATGTTTGCCGGTGGTATCCTTGGATGGTTTGTTCTCATTCCTGCCATTGTGACTTTTGGCGGTGACATAGTCATGTATCCTGCAAGTGTTTCCGTAAGCGAGCTTTATGCTTCAAGCGGCGCATCTGCAATCTGGTCAAATTACATCAAGTATATCGGTGCAGGAGCCGTTGCATCAGCGGGTATCATCAGTCTCATCAAGACTCTTCCGCTTATAGTAAGAACCTTTATGGCCTCCATAAAAAGCATCTCCAAGGCAGGACAAGTTTCTTATGAGCGTACAGCTCTTGATATGGATATCCGTATCGTGCTTGGCGGTATCGCTGCAATCATTGTTGCCATCTGGCTCACACCGGCGGTACCTGTTACCTTCCTTGGTGCATTGCTTATAGTAGTGTTCGGATTCTTTTTCAGTTCAGTTTCATCAAGAATGGTGGGACTGGTAGGAAGTTCCAACAACCCTGTTTCAGGTATGACCATCGCAACTATCCTTATTGCAACTATCTGTCTTAAGATATCGGGTGATGTAGGAGTACACGGTATGCAGGGTGCCATAGCCATCGGTTCCGTTATTTGCATAGCTGCATGTATGGCCGGTGATACATCACAGGATTTAAAGACCGGATATATCCTCGGTGCAACACCTATAAAGCAGCAGATCGGAGAGATTCTCGGAGTTATTGCCGCAGCTCTTGCAATCGGTGGGGTTATGATCCTTCTTGATAATGCTTACGGATTTGGTTCAGACAATCTTGCTGCTCCTCAGGCAACCATGATGAAGATGATCATCGAGGGTGTTATGAGCGGAAATCTTCCGTGGTCCCTCATTTTCATCGGTGCCTTCATCTCAATTACGGTTGAGATTCTCGGAATCGCTGCACTTCCTGTATCCATAGGACTTTATCTTCCTCTTGAGCTCTCATCAACCATCATGCTTGGCGGACTTATCAAGCTGTTTGTTGATAAGAAGTTCGGTGCCGAGAATGGCGAGTCAGGAAAGGGCATTCTTTTCTGTTCAGGACTTATTGCCGGAGAAGGTATAGTAGGTGTGCTTCTTGCAGTACTCACTGTTGCGGGTCTTACAGAGAAAATGAATCTGAGCGCTGTTATCCCTACAGGAAACCTTCAGGCACTTATCCTTATAATTATTGTTTCTGCAGCTGTTCTTAAGGCTGCAATCGGAAATAGGAAATGAATAACAAAGATAATTTCTTAGATTACATATTTGAGATAAACAGTGACCTCAACCGGACGCGTTCTGCGTCCGGTGAGGTCATTGTTGAAATGGAGAATAAGGGCTTTACCAACAGGATAGCCCAGAAGTTTTTTAAAAAGCCTGCAGTATCCCACATTCATCTTCCGGGTATGGGAAGTTTCATATTCGGATGTATAAACGGCAAAAGAACCGTGTTTGAAATCGGAGCTTTGCTGAAGGATGAGTATGGAGACGAGGCGGAACCGCTTTATGAGAGACTCAGTCTCTATATGAAGCAGTTACAAAATTCAGGTTTCATAAGACAGGTTTCTCCGCTTCATGAACTACCAGCTGATTGAACGGGATCTCGATGTTGTTCCGGTCAAAAATCAGCTTTATCTCCCGATTAAGGGCACGGACAGCAGGAAACTTCAGGTTGCCTTCGACAAACATTGCAATGGTTAAAACGATACTGCTTTCATCAAAGGAGCTGATTCCGGTGTACGTAGGTCCTTTCCGAAGACCCGGGATCTGTTCCGGACCTATCTTAGAAAGTTCTTCTTTCAGAATACGTTCGATTTCCTCAAAATCCGCATCGTAGGAAATGCCTATCTTCACACTTTGTCTTACTACTTCTTCAGAGCAGACGATATCCCTCAGAGAGGAATTATTAAACACTTTGACATCTGTAACGAATTTTACCTTGGTGGTGCGAATGCCTATTTCCGTCACAACTCCTTCCCATCCGCCTACCTTTATATAGTCACCGACCTTATAGGTGCTTTCAAATATGATGAAGAAACCGGCAAGTATATCACTTACCATATCCTTGGCTCCCAGGCTGACCATCAGTGACAGGATTCCTGCAGATGCAAGCAGAGTCTGTGTTTTTGCTCCGAACTGTGACAGACCGTAATAGATAAATATTATTACGCATACGTACTTTATGGCATTCTTGATGAGAAGACATATCGTTTCAACCTTTGCATCGGAAGCCCTTGCTATCTGATACAGAATGGCATCTACCAGTACCGATCCCACATACATAGCACAAAGCAGGAAAATACAGGATGTAAATGCAAATATATTTACTCCCTTCTGCCACCTGCCGGAAATCATATATGAAAGATTGCTCAGCTCACTTATTTTTGAATCGGCATTGATTCCGATAAAAAGTGTAGGAAGCAGGATGAACAGACAGAATAGCAACAGGATACGATAGATGATCACCATGATTCGTCCTTCCGGACTCTGATAACGTTTGGCTCTGGTGTTAACCTTCCATCTTTCCTCGAACCCGCTCTTTTCTCTGAAAAGGGTACGATTTTTGAGACCTGCGAAAAGTCCCGGAACCTTAGCTTCTTCGTCATCCACATCATCGTCATCCGGGTCAACACCGGTTTCTTCTTTGGGTGCCGCATCTATAACCTCTTCCTGGAAATTGAAGAGTGTAAGAAGGGTTATGATGAGTAAAATGCAGGCGGCCTCCAGCATCAGCTTACATGAACTGCTGAAGATTCCGTTATTTCCGCTTTGGTGCATAACCGGAACAATATAGTAATCTTCCGAGGCGCTGACACCCGCAAAGTGTACTATCCCATCCACCTCAACGAATCCGCTGAATTTCTGCTCCAGACTTTCAGGGGAGATACCAAGCTCCGTTACGTTTTCTCCCACATATCCAAGACCGTTGGTGGCAACGATTTCAAATGTCTGCTTGTCTACTGCCAAGGCATATTCCGGAAGTCCGATAACAAGATTGTTGAGAACTTTATCAAGCTTTAACGCATCCAGAAGTTCATCCCTCAAAGCAGGGTCTATACCGATCAGCACAAAACCGTCACACAGATCTTCTTTGCTTCTTACACTTACTCCGATATATTGGAGATATTCATTGTATCTTTGATCCCGCATCGGAGGCAGTATGACGCTGTCTGCTCCTTCCAAAAGTACCCGGAAATCATAGAATGGTTCCTCCGGCTTGCTGCCGACCTTCAGATGATCGTAATTTGAATTTGTAACTGTCACATTTCCGTTTTTATCAAAAAGAAACAGATATTTTGCATTAAGATAATCTGCATATACCTGCATGGTATGGCGGTCAGGGGTACTCTTTCTGTTGCGTATCATGCGTGAAGCCAGGCGGCACTGGATCTCATAGAAGGAATCCAGCCAGTCTCCAAGCTTTTTGCTCTGCTTCTGATAGGTCTCCAATGTTTCCACTGCCACTTCCGCATGATGCGTCATGGTTTTCAGATCATCCGCAACATTGGTAAGTGTCTGTAAATATACGGAAACACCAAAAGAAATCAGACATACCACCATGGAATAAGCTATCAGCTTATTTCTCATGGTTTTCGCTGTCTCACATCTCTGGTTAATGACAAGGCATATCCATTTGATAACGAGCCAGATCATCACAAATGTGAAAACTGTTACAAAAAATGCATTTGACAGGAAGGAAAGCCTCTCGTAAAAAGAGATACCGCAGACGATATAGTAATCCTCATACTCTATGGCACATCCGTATAAGGACCTGTACAGATAGTTATCAATGTCACGGAAGTCCTCTGAATCTTTATCCTCAGGAAAGTCCAGCTCAAAAAGAATGAAATGGGCCTGCAGGTCTTCTGTCCGGGTGTTTTTTGTGATGGATCTCAGGTTTAGTACATTATCCGTTGTAAGAGGTACATCCGGATTCAGACGTATACCAATTGATGTTGCATCAGGATGAGCAATCACTGTCATGGTTGACTTATCCAAAACCGCCACACATCCGTCACGCCCTACCTTCAGCTTTGTAACCCGGTCCATCCATGAAAGGGTTTCTCCTATGAACTCATCAAGCTTTGATTTTGTGTCAGGAATATCATAATTGGATTCATCCAGTTCGCTGTCGGCTGCTATCCTGTCCCAGCTGCTGTTCATCTGGTCACAGACACGTCTTAAAGCCAGCTCACTTTCTTCAAGCTGAGGTATGATCTGTGCCACCTGCAGGACTGCCCGTCGTATCTGTGGCTGAAGACGATCTCTATAGTTATCGCTGTAAATATCGATATTAACAAACAAAACAACAAAAAAACTAATGATCAATACGGCATGCAGAATGAACTTTCTTATCAATATGCGGTTTCTGTATTTCTTATATTCAGGTGTTTTTATCATAACTTAATTCTCTTTCCCCAAAATATCACTACTGATTGTTCCACGTATATGTGAGATATTTCGACCACCTTACATGTATTCATAAGGTAAAAACAGTGGTATGCCATGCCCGTTGCTGTGAAAACGGTATCTCGTTTTACTGTAAAATTATCCTCTTATGAATATAAATAATGTGGTCGAAGTATCTTATATGTACGTGAAAAACCCCGGGTGCCGGGGTTCGATTTTATGCATTATGAATTAGTGATGAAAACTTCATGGAGGTCGTGAATGAAAAGAAAAAAACTCAATGGAATTTTGGCTTCGGCGATTACAGCCGGTATGATACTTGCAGGATGCAATGCTACTGCTACGCCTGAGATCGGTGCTGCTGAAACAACAGAAACTTCTGTACCGGAAGAAAAACAGGAATCTTCGGCAGCAGAAGAAGAGAAGCAGGAAACTTCTGCGCCTGAGGAAAAACAGGAAGAAGAGAATAATGAAACCTCAGCACCTGATGAGAAAAAGGAAACTTCGGCACCAAAAGAGAAACCGGCTGGAGGGGAACACGAAATCACAAGTGAGTCATATCCTGTTTATGCAATGACTGAACCGCTTGGAATGGATATGAAACTTTACTTCCTTGACGGAGTGAAGGATCTGCCCTATATCGAGTCCGAAGAGATTCTGTTTCTGATCAATGATGCCCTGCTTGGTGATGAAGCATCAGGCATAAACTTTACAATGGAAAAGAATGGATCGATCATAACCTATACCCGTCATCATAACGAAGAGAAAGCTTTTGATGATAACATTCCTTTGACATTTGATTTTGATAAAGACACTATCGATTTCATGGATTTTGATCTGTTCTGTAAGAGTCCGGGAAGCTCAACATTACTTGATCTTACAGCTATGCATGTTTTCAATGACAAGGGAGAACCAGCTGTATTTCAAAAGGTAGACAGAGGTTCATATGATCGTTACGGTGACAGTCTGGTCCTTCCGCTCGGAGAATATGGCATAGATATGATAATGCAGGATGGCCTCTATCTTGTGCCGCTTCAGACAATTAATGACTTCCTGATTACTGCCCCAAGCGGTGCTAACCTGTTTTTTAATTGTAAAAATCTGATTTTAACAGCAAAGGCAAGCGAATGTGAAGATCTGTACTACGAAGGAGAAACAGGTGAGAGAAGTCCTGCTCTTCAGGAGTATGGATACAAAGAGCTTTGTCTTATGATGGATTATCTATACGGTCTCAAGGAGCCTCATGAGATCGAGCACTTTGCCCAGCTTTTTCATGAAAACGGATTTGAAGCAATGCTTAAGTCATCTGATCCGAAGAATGCAGATATAGCAATATATCGTACAATAACAGATTATCTTGATGACGGTCATTCCCAGTTCGGATCTTATTCGTACTTAACCGGTAAAAATGATTATAAGGCACCAAAGGGAGCTTCCGAGTATAGATGGAACGATCATTATGAGAGATATACAAAAGCCCGCGAAAAATTCTACCCGGATGGTATTCCGGGATATGAGGAAGTAGGAAATACTGCATATATCACATTTGATCAGTTTTACATGGAAAGCGTAGAAGGAGAAGAGTACTATACAACAGATCCTAAAGATTTCTCTGACCAGGATACCATCGGGCTTATCATGAAGGCGCACTCCATGATCACACGTGAGAACAGCCCTATCAAAAACGTAGTTATCGATCTAAGTTGTAATCTGGGCGGTATGGCGGACACAGCTGTATTCACTCTCGGATGGTTCCTTGGAGAGGCTTCCATCGGAATGAAGAATACTATGACCGGTGCGATGTGCAGTTCTACATATCGCTGCGATGTAAACCGCGACCGTAAGTTTGATGAGAAGGATGAACTGGGAGACAGGAGACTGTTCTGTCTGACATCACCGGTAAGCTTTTCATGCGGAAACCTCGTTCCTTGTATTTTCAAGGAATCAAATAAGGTTACACTGTTAGGAAGAACTTCAGGAGGCGGAAGCTGTGTTGTTGAACCTGCTTCATCAGCCTGGGGAACATCATTCCAGCTTTCAGGAATCAAACGTCTGTCCTTCGTTATGAACGGTGCGTTCTACGATATTGACAGAGGCGCTGATCCGGATTACGCCATCAGCACACCTGAACAGTATTATGACAGAAAAGCACTGACAGAATACATTAATTCTATTTATTGATATAAACATAAGAATGCCGGCTCACCCGATCAAGGTGAGCCGGTATTTTGATATATAAATCAGCTTTTATCTTTTGCTTTTTTTCTTTTGGCAATAAAATTATACAAATTGGGTGCCGCCAGGCTCAGGGTACCAAGGAAGCCGAGAGCCATGGAAATAGCGATGGCGCTGAGGGTACCAAGTACCGGACCCTGAAATACCTTAAAACCATCTTCCAACGCATAATAGTTCTCCTGTATGTCTTTTGCTTCCAGATCTTTGTCTTTTGCCAGTTCAACAAGTGTAACGATTTTCTGACTGTCAATGACTCTGAAAAGGATGCTTATGGTAAAGTATACCATCACGGCAAAGACTACATTCTGATTCAGTATGAGAAGAATGATAGCAGCACCGCTGACAGTGAAGGCTCTGACCATGGACTGGAGCGGAGTAAGCTTTTTGAAAAGAACAGTGATTCCCTCTCCAAAATAACTGGCAGCATTGACAAGTACACCTATACTTGAAAGCATAATGCTGGATAAACCGGAATTCTCAGAGAACAACGGGAACAGATACTCTTCATAACCATACAGGAATGAAACCGAGAGTACTACAAGCACTATATACAAAAGAGCCTTTGGAGCTGCAAATGCTTTCCATACCTGCAAGGTCTTTACATTTTCTTCCTCTGTATCTCCTCCGCTGAGAATTGCGAAAGAAAGAGGAATAAGGGTAGCACACACAATGGCTCCAAACAGATAAAGAACAGTATAGCTTGTATACTCTGCGATGACACCGGCCACCATAAGAGAGATCATGATAGCTGCCTGTGTTGAGCTCTGACTTTCCAGAATCTTCTTATTTCTGTATGCCTCATCTTCGATTTCATAAGGTATTCCCTCGGCAAGAGAGAACAAAATACTCTCAAGGAAGATACCTTCCACAAATTTACATCCGGCGATCAGGTAAATGTTTTTCTGCATTATAGCAATCATTATTCCTACGAATGATAATGTGCTGAGAACAGATGAAAGAATACCCATTCGTTTCTCGCCAAACTTACCAAGAAGCGGAGAAGTTATCACTGATCCGATCCATGAACCTACCCTGTATGCTGTAATGGGAATCGCAAAAACCACAGCCAGTTCAACACCGCTATCGGTGTTGATGGAAGAGATGGCCTTGATCAAAAGCAGTGAATCAAGGTACATCAGTCCTGAAACGATAAAGTCATAGGTATTGCTGAGACTGTTCCTTGCTCTAACGGGGTCTGTCTTTCTTGTCTTGAAGAAATCCTTGATCTCGGCAGAATACTTGTCTGTAACATCCAAAAGGATATACAGGAACATGATGAAAGCAAGCAGCTGTAAGAATGACTCAATAACCTGCATCATCACGTGATTTCTGATCCTGTCATACCTGCTTCCCATTTGGAAGAAACCTATAGATTCATCTTTTAAATTATAGATAGGATAATTAATGTAGCTGTAGGTTCCGTCTATGGACTTTTCTATAATGTATTTTTCCAGAAATGAATCAGGGTTTTTGAGATCATACTTGTAGTCTCCGAACAGGTAGGGGGTACCTATGGGGAATTCATCATAGGTATCAACAAGAAGTAAAGGAGTTCCGTCATCTCCATAAACATATATCTGAAGGTACATGCCCATTTCAATTCCTGCGTTTGCACAGGACATCTTAAGATATGGGTTAATGTTGTTTATCCACTCCCTGGATTTGTCTGATTTGTATATTTCCAGGTTGCCATATTCAGCATCCTCCAGATCATCTAAAAGATAGAATGAAAATCCCTGATCTACTAATCTGGCGGAAGCGATTACTCTTTCCTTGACGTCTTTATCATATTCGTCCAGGCTCTGCCTTGTGTAAAAGAAAACAGCGATCACGAAAAATGACAGGAATATAAGGTACTT
This sequence comes from Oribacterium sp. FC2011, assembly GCF_000701645.1. Taxonomy (NCBI): domain Bacteria; kingdom Bacillati; phylum Bacillota; class Clostridia; order Lachnospirales; family Lachnospiraceae; genus Oribacterium; species Oribacterium sp. FC2011. The sequence continues at coordinate 10,350 of NZ_JNJM01000007.1, read as the reverse complement.
TCTGTAAGGCTTCAGTACTCCGGTCCTAAGCAGCAGGATCAATCCGACAAAAAGTGAAATGCCAAGGATTATTATCCCTGCGAAGTACAAAACATCCAGCACTTTTTGTTTTCCGGAAATAAAGATCTCTGACCTTCCAAAAGGCTGTATCACATTGGTTTCGATCAATTCGGGATGATAACTGGTTTCCTTTGTATTGAGATCATAGTAATATGTTTCACCAAAACGGTTGAACATAACCATTCTTTCATTTTCGGGTTCGTATCTTGCCCATAGGATAAAATCCTTTGTTTCAACACTGTCTTCTTTCTTCGGTTTTGGAAGTTCATTCTGTGGTTCGGCAGGAACAGAAATAAGGTCGGTTTGATAGTACCTTGAATCGGTGATATAAGCGGTCCCGTCTATGACTTTTAAATCCGTCATGTAATTACTGTCAACCAGATACTCTTCACCACATGGTCTTACAATCAATTCTCCAAGATAATCCCCTGAAAAAGAGTACTTCTCTATGCGTTCGCTGTCGTAATAGCTGTATTCCGGCATGTAGGTTCCGAGATTTACGTAAATACTTTCATCGTCGGTAAAAATCACTCTGAGATCACAGTCGGCCCCGTCAAATTTTGGTGTTATGGCTTTTATAAGCTCTCCGTTGGGCGCAGCAAACAAAAGGGTCTGGTTCCAGATGGCAACAAACCCTTTTTGGGTGTCCACATAAGATGTGACATTATTCTCATCAATATGTATGGTTTTGTTGATAGGGTAGTAATGTTCCTGACCTGTGCCTAAGAAAACAAAAAATGCAGCAAGAATCGGAATTATGAGCCAGAACTTTTTATTCATAAGTTGAGTCCTTATAAGATTATTGGATTAGAACAGACTGCGATGAATCTTTACAAAGGGATTTTCGGATGAGACATCAAGCTCATCCGAAAATCCGTAAAATCAGTGAGAGAGTTCTGTCACTTATTCTTTTTTCGTCTCGCTGTCAGTAGCTATATTATCCTTTTTCTTCAGATCGCTTTCGGTCGCAATAATTTCTTCTCTATCGAGTTCGCTTTCTGTTGCCACATCCACATCCTCGGGAGATCCTGCGATAACCGGGAATCTCATCTCCAGAGCTTCGTTGTCGATGTTGAAAGCATAGGTATATGAAGAATCCACAGAGTCTGTTATCAGACCGCTCTTGAAGTCCTCATCAAGGATGTCATTGTATGGATCCCAGCCGGTGATGATGAGCACTGCCTTGTGACCAGGTTCGAAAGTGTAGGACGTAGGCATGAGATAGATGGTGTAGTCATAGTACTCGCCTGCGTTCATCTCTTCTGTACGCTTTCTGTAATCCTTGCCTTCGTATCCGCCGCCCGGATTCTTGAGATCGGTATATCCGAAGGTGATAAGCTTTGCTGTGGTATTGCTCTGGACATATTCCTTAACCTTAGTGTAAGGCAGTCCACCACCGGTTTCTGCAGCTCCCAATGTCTTGGTCGGAAGGGTATCATAAATCCTGTGCTTAGTCATATAAGCTTTGAAACTTTCTTCGCCATCGATGGTATCAAGAAGCATTGCGGAAACCACCAGTCCGTCCTTGTCAACATCCTTCGTTGAAAGCTTCAGATGTACTTCAGGAACACCTGAGAAGATATAGTTATCAGGAACTTCATATACATACTTCGCATGTACGCTGTCCGGTAATGACAGGTAGTAATTGTCTCTTATGCTCTCTCTTCCAAACTCATCAGTACTCTCATAGTACTTGGCAAAGGTTGATCCTATGGCAGTAGTATCCACGTGATTGAAGTTGTCCGGATTAACTTTCTTATCATATTCAAATGTATGGTACTTGAAATCATCCCATGTATCATATGTCCTGAAGGAACCGTCAACATTGCTCTGAACGGAAACCTTTGGCATATCTTCTATGCCGTTATCAACGTCATAGAGGTAATGAGACAGCCACTTATTCATGATATTTTCCCAGAGGGTATCATTTATGAGCATTCCGTCAAGTGTGGAGTGACCATTCTGATGGAGTATCAGCTTATATGGCTGTCCTGCGCTTTCGAAGGCTCTCGCCATGAGATCAGACTGCTTGGTAGTAACATTAAAATCATTCATTCCATGAACTATGAGAGCAGAGCAGTTTATCTTTGATGGATCAAGAGTATAATCCAGCCTCTCCCAAATATCGTCATAATCTCCGTTAGTGGCTTCCTGATCCTCGGAGAACTGCCACAGGAAGGATGCATAATCATCATTTATCACAGTCCACTGATCATCCAGGAAGGCTGCGCCACTGTTAAAGGATGCAAGTGAGTACGCATAGGCCGCGTCATTTGCCTTGGGCACACCTTGGAAATTGGTGTAGTCATACCATGAAGCAATACCCGCAAACGGAATAATGGTCTTCAGTCCCTCAACTCCGGATGTGGCTACCTCAAACGGAAGAGTACCTCCATATGAACAGCCTGTCATGGCAACATTTCCGTTTGACCAGTCTGCCTTTATGGTAATGTCATTGTACGGATCTGTATAAGCGGTCCTCTTGCCTGTCAGCCATTCCACAACACATTTGTGTGAGTCTCTCTCGAGATCGAAGCCACAGAGTTCAAAGCCCTCCGAACCATAGGTGCCGATACCGCCGGCTTCAACAACCGCAAAGCCTCTTACAAGATAATAATCGTAAATTTGTGCATAGGTATATCCGATATCGCCTGTAACGGGAACACTGTAATTCCAGCATTCCGGAGATGCGATTTCGGCTGCCTCAAGAGTTGTCATACTACCTTTAGGCTTACGCTTTTGTCCGGGCTCATAAAGCTTATCGTAATCAAACGGAGTCTTGTTTAAAAGCATTTTACTGTTTTGCTCGGTCTCGTTAACCGTACCGGCGCCATAGGGAGTAGGATCGTAAATGGTGGCAGCCTTGAAATCACCCTCGGCAGCAGCCCTCGGAACCTGAACCAAAGCTTCCACAAGATCTGCTTTTCCGTCACCGTCAGTGTCATGATCGGTCTCGATATAAACACAGAATCTCAGGATGTCACTGCCGTCATTTGTATAATCGCTGTCTCTCAGGTTCGTGTAAGTGAGAATAGGCTGAGCCATGCCGTCTTCAAAGACTAATGCTTTCTTCTCACGTTGTATCGTTTCCATCCAGTTAACGTCAGTTTTTTTGGAATTGGAATCCGGCTTTACTTCCGCAGCAGGTGAGTAATCATTGGAAGATTTATCTTCATCGGCTTCTTTGGTTTCTGCGGCTTCCGATTCTGCAACCGATTCTGCAGCAGGTTCTGCCGGCGGGTTATTCTGTGCCGGTTTGGGAAAACAGGAAATAAGTCCGGTCATAAGGGCCAGTGTGGTCAATAAAGCAATGTGTTTTCGAAACATTATACTCCTCCTTCAGTAAATATTTTTAATCTGTCACGACCGCTTAATACTCCGGAATTTTCCGGAGAATTTCAAACATACTATGTATAAAATTTCGACCACGACGCATTACTTTATAACAGAAAGATGAAAGAAATATTACATTTTTATAACGGTGGATCACTTTTGATTATATAAAAACATTACTACCGCGGCTCCGATGATCAGGAAGTATCCTACTACGCTCCAAACATCCGGGATATCACCGAAGAGGAGGAACCCGAAGGCAGCAGCCCAGAGCACCTGGGTGTAGTCATAGACGGAAATTTCCTTTGAAGGAGCATGGCTGTAGGCGGCGGTGACAGAAAACTGTGCCGCTGTTGCCGAGGCTCCTGCCAGGAGGAGCATGGCAAGCTGATGCAGGTTCATTGGATGATAATTAAATGCAGTATAGGGAAGCACCGAAAGGCAGGAAAATGCCGAGAAAAACAGCACTATGGTAGCGCCCTTTTCGCCCCGGAGACCTGCCAGTCTTACCAAAGTGTATGCAAGCCCGGCGGAAATCCCGCCTATAAGTCCTGATAAAGAACCTACCAGATCCATATTGTCGGGTGAAGGCTTCACTACAAAAAAGCATCCGGTAAATGCAATCAGAATGATCAGGAAGTGTATGGGCTTCAGCTTTTCTTTCAAAATGAAATAGGAAAAAATGAGAACCATGAAGGGTGCCATTTTATTCAGGATGGAAGCATTAGCCAAAGGCAGATGATCCACTGCATAAAAGTTACAGAGTATTCCGATGGTTCCGAAAAAGGATCTTCCCAAAAGGATGGGGAGATTCTTTTTTTGCGGGTGGAAACCCTCGCCGCTTTTTATCAGCATAAAAAACGCTACAAACACGGCAACCAGATTGCGGAAAAAGCTTTTCTGTATGCTTGGCACGTCGCCTGAGAGACGTACAAAAATGTTCATGAGATTAAAGAAGAATGCGGATGAACAGATATATAGTATTGCCTTTGATTTCTTCTTTTCCATAAGACCTCCGGAAGGATAAATATTGTGTAGCACATTATCCCACGGGTTTTTATCAATGTAAAATTCTTTTCTGAAAACACCGGGTTTTATTATTACTATAGTTGGTGATTTTACTCATCCAAATGCTATTCCCAGTATTGCTGCGAAAATAATAAGATGTATCGGAGAAGCCTTACTTTTCAGGAAGCGCTTGTGCAGAAGCATAAACATTATCAGGATGAGGGTTATCAGGATATTCACATAGTTAAGGCCTTCGCTGGAATGGCAGTTATTTATGATCATATTCAGTCCTGTTGATATGATGATACCTATGATGCAGGGCTTAATGCCACGGAGCACCGCCTGGAAATGCGGATTTTCTGCAAAATTCTTGAGTATGGTTGAAACTATGAGAATGATGATAAATGACGGTAATGCGACAGCGGTGGTTGCTATGACGGCACCCAAAATTCCGCCCTGGCTGCTTCCTATATAGGTCGCCATATTCACCATGATGGGTCCCGGAGTGCTTTCGCTTACTGCTATCATATAAGTGAGCTGATCTTCGCTGAGCCATCCATAGCTCATGACCACATCACGTATAAGCGGAATCGCACCATAGGCTCCGCCAAATGCAAACATTCCTATCTGCAGAAATCCCAGTAATAATTCAAGATATATCATAAGTTGTCTTCTCTTTCTTAAATGCAGGTTATAAGTAGGAGCCAATTAAATCTGCATATGTATGTCAATTAAGGCTCCCAAAAGCAGCGTTAATAGAGCAGGGTGTTAGGATCTGACACTGAAGGGTGCGGGGCTCCATAACACATCACTTTTTTACCTTCTGTAAACTGTTGTATATGAGACCGATAAGGCCGGCCGTCATCATCATGATAACTGTTGAGACCTTGAATCCCGAAAGCTCTGAATAAAGCATCAGCAGCATTGATGAAGTAAAGATAATGATAGGAAACAGCTTCTTTTTCATTTTTGAAAGCATTCCGATTCCGGCGTTAAATATCAAAAGTCCCACTGCAAGCTTAATGCCACGGAAGGCATCGGCAACTATTTTTATCTCCATAAAATTGCTCAGAAAACAGGAGATGATATATATGATCAGGAATGAAGGAAGGATGACGCCAAGTGTTGCAGCAAAGGCGCCTTTTAACCCCTTTATCTTATAGCCCACGAAGGTGGCGCAGTTTATGGCTATGGGTCCCGGAGTAGACTCTGCGATGACGGTCATATTCATCATTTCATCATGGGTTATCCATTTCTTTTTTGTTACGCAAATGTCTTCGATGAGGGAAATCATGGCATACCCGCCGCCGAAGGTAAAGCTTCCGATTTTTGCAAATGTCAGGAACAGTTCAAGCATTTTGACTCCTTGTGATTTTTTTGATGATTAGCCGCCGCACACTCGTGACTTTAGTCGTGAGTAAGGCGGCTTTTTTAATTGCAGGACGTGACCACATGCCGCGCGCTGCTTCAAGTTTTGCCGGCAGCAAAACGATCAAGCGCGTGGCACACAAAACCACCCGCTAAGCGGGTGGGTGTTCAAGTTATACA
>NZ_JNJM01000007.1:0-4391 GCF_000701645.1 Oribacterium sp. FC2011 | reverse complement strand
TGACGGATAGAAGCAAAAATATCTTCGTACATAAAAACCTCCATGATTAAGTAGTGTTTACAGTGACAACTACCCATCAGGAGGCGCGTTGGCATCATAATTCCGATTGCGGAAGACGCCGTTAAATGCTATTGTTTTCATAGGCAGTGGGGCTTTCCGTATTCAGTTGTTTTGTGTGGTAACTTAACAATACCGAATTACGAAAAGTACTTCCACTGTTTTTTAATTGTCAATAAAGTAAAACTGCGCCACAGCCCTGGCAGGCCATCGCGCAGCGATTTTGTTCAATCGGTATTTGATGAGGAGAGATTACATATGAAATATGATGTGACTATCGATAAGGAATTGTTCAGTGTTTATTTAGAGATCCGGCTTGGACTCTTACGATTCCATGCAGATGTAAAAGTGCCAGATGATCATTTCTGGGATTATATGAATATGGAAGTTCTGCCGCAGGTGAGAAGAAGTATTGAAGGAAAGGAATGGGGCGAGATCCCCGGCATAAAGGGTAGTCGTGCTGCTTATAAAGCTTTTGGCAGAAATCCCGGTCGATATAGGGTTTCATCTGAAGCTTTGATTCGCAGAGTACGACGCGGTGATGAACTGTATCATATCAATTCAGTGGTCGATGTGAATAATCTTATTTCTGTGAAAAGTGGATTGTCTGTCGGATCATATGATCTTGGTCAGGTTCATGGGGGAATCAAACTGCGCAAAGCCGAGCATGGTGAAGGATATACAGGCATTGGCAAGGATTTTATTGACATGGAAAACATGCTTGTATTGGCGGATGATGATGGGATCTTCGGATCTTCTATGTCGGATTCCACACGGGCAATGGTCACAGATTCTGCAACAGACATTCTTGTAGTCATCTATTGTTTTGAGGATGACATTGACCTTGACGCACTGCTTCGTGAAGCAGTAAGTGCATTTGGAAGGTTTGCTGGAGCAGAGGATGTAGAGCATTGGAATGTATAAATTCAAATATGCACGAATAACTTCTATCCTAAATGAGATAGAGGTTTAAATCGTTAATCTGAAAGTCTGCCAGGATACATGATTGAAAGCTCACCGCGAACTCTACCCCAGTTTCTGATTGGCATGGTCCACTTCTTGGTAACCTCAAATGTAGCAAGATAAAAAGCCTTCATCAGCGCCTGAGAGCTAGGAAATACATCTCTTTGCTTGTTCAGTCTGCGATAGCATGAATTCAGACTTCGAAAAGCTGAGGATTGATCCATAAAATGGTATATGATGTCATTCACATTAAATGATTCGGTTGAAGCCACGACCCTAAAGGGTCGTGGCTTCAACCGAATCATTTAATGTGAATAAAAATAGATTACTGATTTCTTTTCCAATTCATCTCATGGAAAATATGTCCTTTTAATCTGAACAGAACATACAAGGGTATGCTCCAAATATGTGTCTCACCATCCATGATATCTCCCACATTTTTAAGAGATGTTTTTACGGCAATCTTTGGTTTATATCTATTGCAGAAAAGATGGAGACTCTTTGCCTTGGTATTATCTGCAGCTTTAACCTCTATAGGGAGAAGAACTCCTTCATAATCCGTCAGAAAATCCAATTCAGCATCTGCCTTGGTTCTCCAGAAATAACTCTGTATTCCCATGCTGCAAAGCTGCACCATGACATAGTTTTCTGTAAGTGCACCTTTAAAGTGAATAAAGGCTGCGTCACCATCGAGTATTGTCCGGTAATTTATATTGGATTTCTTCCTTAAAAGGCCTACGTCAGACATATAAACCTTGAAATATGTATTGTCAGCCATGCCTGACAGAGGTATTTCCGGAGTCGGAACCATGTTCAGTTTATACGCTAATCCGGCATTGACAATCCATTCAAGAGCATCTTCTAAATCCTTTGCCCTTGCCCCGCTTTTTACATGTGAGAATATGAATTTATTATTATCCTTTGCTATCTGAGTAGGAATGGCATCCCATATTAGCTTTATCTTCGTTGCAGTTTCAGGAGTGGTATGTTTTCCAAAATCATTGGCGTAGTCTTTGAGAATCCGGTTCTGTACTTCTTCAACCTCAGCATAGTCATGCGTATCAATCCATGTCTGAACAGCTTCAGGCATTCCACCAACTATATAATAGTTTTTCAAATATTTTTCCAGTGGAACAGTATAAAGCTCCGGAATCTCTCTTTCATAAGGCAGCTTTGATAATCCATCAATATACTTACTTCCACCATCGGCAATAACGAACTCTTCAAAGCTCATGGGGAACATCTCAAGTCTGTCCACCTTACCTACTGGAAAAGATATTCCCTCTTTCCTCAGAGAAACGCCTAAAAGGGATCCTGCAGCTACAATATGAAGGTCGCTCATATTTTCACAGAAATATTTGAGTGACTGTATAGCTCTGGGACAGTCCTGTATCTCGTCAAAGAATACCAATGTTGCTCCGGGAGTGATCTTTTTTCCCCTAACCACACTTCCGAGTTCGTCTATTATTCTGTCAGTATCAAAATCGTAATCAAATACGGACTTTAATCCTTCATTTCCATCAAAATTAAAATAAGCAAGATCTTCAAATTCACTTTCTGCGAAAGCTTTTATCAGAAATGTCTTCCCACATTGACGAACGCCTGTCACAAGCAAAGGTTTTCTGCTCTTTTTATTCTTCCATTTTTTTAGTTCTTCAAACGCCATTCTATCCATAAGAATTGCTCCTTACATCTAATATACCTACAAGCAGATAATAACGTTTTTTGACCGAATATTCAATCAAAAATTGCATTTTTCGACCGAATAACGAAAAGAGAATCACATTAATAGACCGAATCGTGTCGCAAAGGCTGCGCTTTCTCCCAACAGCTTGTTAAAATATATAGTGAAGCCTCACACGACTAAAGTCGCATGCTTCCAAATATGTGAGCAAATAACAGAAAGATGGCGATGCCATTGTTCTCTTATTATTTCACATAACCCCTCTTTAGGAAGGTTGACTGCGTTTCTACCATTCAGCCAAAACTCAGATACTTATGCCGCTAAGGACATAAGCTCCGCATTGAGGTTAATTAATATAGATAACGTGCAGGTGCTTCTCTTACTGCATTGAGGAAATTTTGCCTCAACAAGTAACCTTGAATTCACATCCAAGGATTTTAATATTTCACGTATAAAATATCTTGCTCCTATATTGTAGGATGCAGATAAATCACAGTTGTACGTCTTTCCGTTCTGAAACCTGGAGAGCTCATATGTGCTAAAGCCTCCATCCCTGCCTCGGAGTACATATCCACTGCCGTCATATGCCAGTTTTGATGTTCCCTATGCATTGACATGGCTAATACGCATACCTAGCCTGTGGACTTTATTTGTGACGATGGACTGTACTTCCTGCCTACGCCATAACTTGAGTCTCTGCTTTTTTGAACCACTTGCCTTGCCTTTCCTATCCAGGTGCTTGAATACTATTGTGTCAGCACTATAGAGCACGGCTGTCTCTATAATGAAATTTGCAGTCTTCGTGGCTATGTCATGGTTAATACCCTTGGTTTTAGCCCAGAGACGGGGCATCTTACGGTTGCCGTGTTGCTGTGCCTTCTTGATACGGTTTATGCTGTGTCTCAGATGGTCTGTTTCTCTTTTGAGACTACAGAAGTGTCTCCCGAGAATAGTGCCATCCTGACGCATCACAGAAATCGTAGCGGCTGTGTTAATGCCAAGGTCTACGGCAACAATGGTCTGATCATGTAAGATGTAGTCGAGATAGTAGTAAGTGAAAACAGTGAAGAAGAACGACTTGCTGCGCTAACAGATATGGACTACAACGAGGATATTGCTGCACGTTTCATAGCTGATCAGACCGCATGGCTGACACGTGATGAAGTTGCCGGACCGGATAATATTTCGGATGGTGCAGCCTCTGTAGGACACGAAGTTGAAAGCAGTTATGGCTATTATGTAGTTACTGCCCCTTGGAAAGCCGGAGACCTTGATCTCTGTGGCGGCGCCGGACAGATAAATACCGTTTTCAGTTGGGGAACCTTGTGCGATTCCGGGCTGATATATGACATTGGAGAAGCTGAAATCAAGATAGCAAGTTAAGAAGTTAGATATATAATCGTGAATGATTTATTGAAAATTGAGAGGAATGAAAAGTATTATGATTCCTCAGATTTTAGAAATAGCGTTTGTTGACAAATGCGGTTAATAAAACTATTATTTTAGTTAATTCAAGTTACCAATCTAATAACGCAAAGAGCCGTCCCTTTCTCAAGCAGGGGGCGGCTTTTTGATTGTAGGTCGTGACCACGTGCCGCGCGCTGCTTCAAGTTTTGCCGGCAGCAAAACGATCAAGCGCGTGGCACACAAAACCACCCGCTAAGCGGGTGGGTGTTCAAGTTATACA